>CACZQL010000046.1 GCA_902783365.1 uncultured Bacteroidia bacterium
CGGCAGCCTCGACATCCAAAAAATCGTGGACGCCTGCTACGACGCCATGAACGACGACTTCAACAGTCCCATCGTCATCGCCAACCTTTTCGAGGCAGTGCGCATCATCAACTCCATCAAAGACGGCAAGATGCAAATCAACGCCACTGAGTTGGAGCTCCTCAATAAAACACTGAGCGACTTTGTGTTCGACATCCTTGGCCTCGTGGACAACGACACCGCCGAAGGCAACGGCGACCTAGTGGAAGGTCTCATGCAGACCATCATCGGCATCCGCAAAGAAGCCCGCGCCAAGAAAGACTGGGCTACCTCCGACCTCATCCGCGACGAGCTCGCCAAATACGATATCGTCCTCAAAGACGGCAAAGAAGGCACTACCTGGAGCAAGAAATAATTTAGAATTTAGAATTAATAATTTAGAATTTAGAGGGAGTATGCGTCATCTCCCTCTAAATTCTAAATTATTAATTATCAATCAATTAAACCATCAGTGCGCCCACCAAACCCAAGATCGCGTAGAACTCGGGAAGAGCGGCGTAAATCATGGTGTTGGTCTGCACATCATGACCCTGCGAGAGACCAACGATACCGTTGGCACACACCTGACCCTGACGGATGGCGGAAATCATACAGGCCACGCCGACACTGATGCCGACGCCAAAGCAAACCGGGCCGTTGGCCACGATCCACTCACTGCCCTTCACAACCAGCCACATGAAAAACGCCACAAAGCCATACAAGCCCTGCGTGGCGGGAAGCGCCGAAAGAATCATGTAGCCCGACGACTTCTCAGGGTTCTTCTTCAAAGCACCCTCAGCGGCGTTGCCCGCAATGGTCGTACCAATGCTGCTTCCAATTCCGGCCAGGCCCAACATCAGGCCTAATCCAAGATAACCAAGAACTTCATTCATTGTTTTGTAATTTTAATTATTTTTATATGATTATTAATTGTTTTTCAAAGGATGATACGCCACGCCCTTGCCCTCGTAGCCTGAATTCTTGAAGAACTCCACGAAGGTCAGACGCAACGGGTGGACAAAAGCGCCCAGACACGACATGGCCAGGTTCAAGCCATGGCCAATCACCAGGACGATGATAAAGAACACCCACTCGTAGGTGGGATGCGAACCAAGAATCATCATGGCGAGGTTGTTGAACGCCGCGCCCAACATGCCACCTGCCAAACCCAAGGCAAACAGACGGATGTAGCTCAGCACATCGCCCAACAGTCCCGAGACCATCTGATAGGTGTCCCACAGCCCCGCGCCGATGTTCAGCAGCGGGTTTCTCCCCACCTTGTTGAAGATGAAGATACCCAAGGCCGACACCGCCGCCAAGGCGATGACCACCCATTTCACCACATTCATGGGCAAGTGCAGCAACATGGTGGCCGCAGCCACGATGACGCCGCCCACAATCAGCAGGGTCCAACCCCAGACGCTCGTCGATTCCTTGAAACCGAAACGCCGGGTGTTGTTGATGGCCTTGATGACCATGGCCAGACAGATGTGAAACACACCAATGCCCAAGGCGAGGATCATCTGCACGTCGAATCCCGCCACAGTGCCTTTAATCATGCAGCGTTTCAGCCACTCAGGCACCCACGAAGCATTGTACAAGTCGATGCCGAAGAAGGTGCCCAACAGAATGCCGACCACAAAGGTGCCGACACCCAGCACTTTGATGAGGCGCCACGACTTGGCCAAGCCGCCGTCCTTCCCTTTCAGGAAGCAGCCAATGATATAAAGGATGATGCCATAGCCCGCATCGCCCATGCACATCGCGAAGAACAGCAGGAAGAAGGGGGCCAGGATGGGTGTGGGGTCGAACTCGTTATAGACGGGTTGCCCGTACATGCCGGTCAGCACCTCGAACATGCGCCCGAACCAGCGGTTTTTGAGCTTGACGGGCGGGTTGTCGGCGACGGTGGCCGGCTCTTTCAAATAATACACGTCCATGGCGTCGAGCGCGGTCTCGAGGCGGGCGTCCTCCTCGGTGGGCGCGAAACCCACGACGAGCGAGAGCTTCCCTTCCGCCGCCGACTCGGTGTTGCACTTGGCGAGATACAGGTCGAGGTCCGAAAGCCCCTTGCCGTATTCTTGCTCAAGGGTGGTGATGGCCTCCCTTTGGCGGAGCAGCTCGGCCTTGCAAAGGACTATCTCCCTGCTCAGCTCGGCCATCTTATGATCGCATTCCGAAGCGGAGCCGCCAGGCGCGGGGATCTCATCAACGGGGAAGCGATAGTCCTCCCCCTTCTCAGAGACGGTGACGAACCATACGTTTTTACCGTCGTCTTCCACCACCTGCAAGGGATGAAGTTGCTCCCATTGCGGATCGAACTTCTTCTTGGGGACCATATAATAATGCATGTCCAGTCCCTGTTGGGCGACCGCTTCGAGCTTATGGCTGTCGAACTCGCCCCATGGGAGGCGCGAATGCTTCTCGCGTTCGAGCGAGGCGGTCTGGGCTTCCAGCTCGGCCAGCCTGTTGCGGAGGATCCGCACCCGTTGTGCGGGGTTGTCGGCCACGGTGCATTGCTTGGAGGCCTGCACAATGGCATCGACATCGGCTTCCCCGCTGTAATCGACCGTCTTGAGGAAGGTCACCGTCTGTTTCAGCTCGGCGGCTTTCTCCAACATGGCGGAAGAGTCGGCATCGATGGGCTTGACCGAACGGGTGATGTCCATCACCCCCAGCTCCTGAATCTGGTTCAGGAACGTGTCCGTCATCTCACTGAGGAGAATGAAGGAGTATTTTGTCATTTTAATTACCATTTTCTTCCTCCTCTTCTTGTAGGTGTTTGTTTTTCACGATTTTCTGCGAGGCTTTGGAGAGGTTCTCCTCGTCCTCCATGTATCGCTTGATCTTGCGTATGGCTTCGTTGTAGCCGGGGATTTGCACTTTCTCGTAAAGGTTGACCTTCTGGGTGGTCTTTTTGCGCTGGAAGTCGAGGATGCGGCTGGCCTCCGTGTAGATCTCCGACTCGATGCCCAATTGGGCAAGGTTCTGGAGGATCTGCACGCCGTCGGCGAACCACATCGGCTTGTTGAAGAGGTTGATGTCCTTCACATCATAGATCACCTCCTCCAAGGCAGGGGTAGGCACACCCGCGATTTTCACGGTTTTCAGCTTCACATCGACGATGGAAATCAATCCCGGCTCAAATTCATTCCAAAGCTGGGCCATATACTCATACGACTTCAGCTCGGACTCTAGTTTTGCGACAAGCGCATCGGAACGTTCCTTGGCTTTCTTCACCTCCAGTCGGAGCGCGCTCTCCTTGCTCTTCAGCGTGGGGAGCGCCCTGGTCCTGACCTTCAGCTGCTTGTTCAGCTCGTTCAGCGATGTCTTGTTATATTGGAACTTGATAGCCATTGATATAATTAAGAATTAGGAATTTAGAATTTAGAGGGATTAGTCAACGGACTTCCAATACTTCTGAATCAGTTTTTCCTTCAATCCGGTTTCCGCCTTGGTGAAATATTTGCCGAAGAGTTCCCATCCGGTGTCGAGCATCTCCTCGATGGAGATGTTGACGTCGATGGCGAGGAGCCGGGTGGCATATTCCTTGGCGTAGTCGAGACAACGAAGGTCGTAGTCGCTCAGGTCGAAGCCGTTCTCCAACTTGGTCTTGGCGTTGGCGGCGTCGGCATAGAGGCGCACGGAGGTGTTCATCACCGCGCTGTGGTCCTCGCGGGTCTTCTTGTTCTGCACTAGCTGTTTCAGACGCGACAGGGAGCGGAAGGGATCGACGATGACCTTGCCCGAGTCGGGGTCGGCACGGAGGAAGAGCTGTCCCTCGGTGATATAACCCGTGTTGTCGGGGATGGCGTGGGTGATGTCGCCGTCGTTCAGGGTGGTGACGGCGATGATGGTGATGGAACCTCCGTCCGGCAGCTGCACGGCCTTCTCATAAATCTTGGCCAGGTCGGAGTAGAGGGAGCCCGGCATGGAGTCCTTCGAGGGGATCTGGTCCATACGGTTGCTCACGATACTCAGGGCGTCGGCGTAGAGCGTCATGTCGGTAAGCAACACCAGCACCTTCTCGTTCTTATCGACGGCGAAGTATTCGGCGGCGGTAAGCGCCATGTCGGGAATCAGCAGACGCTCGACGGGGGGCTGGTCGGTGGTGTTCACGAAGCTGATGATCTTGTGCAAGGCACCCGCGCTCTCAAACTCGTTCTTGAAGAACAGGTAGTCGTCGTTGGTGAGGCCCATGCCGCCGAGGATGATCTTATCCACATCGGCGCGGAGGGCCACCATGCTCATCACCTGGTTATAGGGTTGGTCGGGGTCGGCGAAGAA
>CACZQL010000047.1 GCA_902783365.1 uncultured Bacteroidia bacterium
GCCTTCCATGATGGAACGGTCCATGAACGCACCCGGGTCGCCTTCGTCGGCGTTGCAGATGACGTACATCTCATCGCACTTGTTCTTGGCGCAGAGGCCCCATTTCACGCCGGTGGGGAAGCCGGCGCCGCCACGGCCACGGAGGCCTGACTTGGTGACCTCGTCGATGACCTGCTGGGGCGTCATCTCGGAGAGGCATTTGCCGAGGGCCTCGTAGCCACCGCGCGAAATGCACTCGTCGATGTTCTCAGGGTTGATGAAACCGCAGTTGCGCAAGGCGATACGGAGCTGCTTGCGATAGAAGCCCATGTGCTTCGAGTCGGACACATGCTCGCGGTTCTCCGGGTCCATGTAGAGCAAATCGGTGACCTTACGGCCTTTGATGATGTGTTCGTTGATGATCTTCTCGACATCCTCAGGCTTCACCTGGGTGTAGAAAGTGTTGTCAGGCATGATCTTCACGATGGGTCCCTTCTCGCAGAAGCCGAAGCAACCGGTTCTGACCACCTGAACTTCATCCTGCAAGCCCTTCTCAGCAAGGATGTGCTGGAAGTTCTCGATGATTTGAGCACTTGCCGAAGCCTGGCAGCCGGTACCGCCGCAGACGAGCACGTGCATCTTGATTTTTGTCATATAATTTCCTCCAATTAAAGATTAACCAATTGTTTCGTAGTTCACGGGAATGACACCCTCGACCATCTCGTTGTTCATCACATACTTGGTCAGAATTTCATCCGCTCTGGTGTTGTCAACATGACCGAAGACGATCGGGTCGCGGCCAGGGCACTTCACCTCGATGGTGGGCTCGGCATGGCAGTAGCCCATGCAACCGGTCTGGGTGAAGACGATGCTGAGCTTCAACTCATCGGCCTTCTCCATCAAATGTTCCATCACTTGCTTGGCACCAGCGGCGATACCACAGGTGGCCATAGCGACCTTAATCTGCACCAGTGAGTCGGGATCGTTGCTCTTCTCACGGAGGTCAAGGTTGTTCTGAAGCTTTTCTCTCATAGCTTTCAGTTCTGCTAAAGACTTAACTTTTGCCATTTTTTTCTCCTTTAAAGGGTTATTACTTGATTGTACTTATTATTGTTTTGCACTAGTTTTCAAAAACGCTGCAAAATTAGTAAATAAAAACGACCGTTCCAAATAATAAAGACAATTTTTGGAACAAGTCGCTTTTATATAAAATATTAATATTCAATACAATATAAAGCTTTTGATCTTCAATGATGTAAATTAGAATGATTCTAATTTAGAATGACACCTTTTTGGCTTAAAGCTCGTCGTTGAGGAGCATCTCGAGCACTTTCATGAAGTTCTCCTCCTTGAGGGAGATGGCCTCACTGTCCACAGCGAGGATGTCGTTGATGTCGGCCAAAAACGCGGCTTTGTCCTCCTCAGTGGACAAATACTCGTCCTTGTGCCGCTTGAAAAAGCTGAGCCAGGCGGGACTGTCAAGCTTCCTGAAATACTGGAACACCTCGTTGTATGTGGCGTAGTCAAACTCAGCCAAGATGCGTTTCAGCTCCGACATCTTGATGTTTCCATCGATACCTGCAGCGCAAAGCATCATGAAAATCTCGAACTTCTGTTTGGTAAGTTTCTCTTCCATAAGCGTACATTTTTGACAATTCACGTGTCAAAATTATGAAAAAAAACGAGAGTTCCTACACAAACCCTCATTTTTTTTCGTTCCGCATCGAAAATTCACACCCGCAATACCGCTGGTTATAAAAATTGTACTCCTTTATTATTTGGATTCGACGCTCACTCAAGCCCCCCTTGCGCCAGTTCTGCGCCCAAAATGTCACCTCGGGAACCTGCGTCTCGGCAAAGCGTCCCGCCTCCTCAATCTGCTCCAGACACTTCCACCGGCTGGAAGCCAAGGTGGTAGTCATCACCGTGAAGCCATGGTCGCGGGCGTATGCCGCCGTCCTCAACAGCCGGTATTTAAAACATTTCAAACAGCGGCCTCCCCTTTCCGGTTCCTCCTCCAGTCCTTTCATCTCACGGAGCCAGCTCTCGTGGTCATAGTCGTCATCCACGATCTCCAGCCCCAACGACCGGGCATAGCGCGTGCACTCGTTTTTCCGGATCTCGTATTCCTCAAAAGGATAGATGTTGGGATTGCAATAATAAATGGTGGGCGTGATGCCATGCTGCATCATGCACTCCACGATGGCCGACGAACAGGGGGCGCAACAAGTGTGGAGCAACACTTCGGTCGCTCCGCCGGGAGCCTGTATTTCGAAAGGTTTTTTCACGCGGCAAAGATAATTATATTTTATGTCCCATGCTTTACGATTTTTTTTAATTTTGCATCGAAATCAACCTAACAAACATGAAAAGACACCTCCTCCTCGCCATCATGATCCTGCTCGCGGCAGCGGGAATGGCCCAAGAAAAATGCTATTGGGTGTTCTTCACCGACAAGAACGACACCCAGTTTGATCCTTACACTTATTTTGACGCCAAGGCCATCGCCCGTTACGAGCAATGCGGCGCCGACCTCTACGACCTCAGCAACTACCCGCTCAACACGCGCTATGTGGGCACCGTGGGAGGCTACTCCACCGAGGTGTTCGGCGAATCGCGCTGGCTCAACGCTGTGGGCGTCATGGCTACCGCCGAAAACGCCCTGCTCATCGAGCAACTGCCTTTTGTGATGCGCGTCCAGGAGATTGTCAGCGAAGGCGTCCCCGCACGGGTGGAGACCCCAGTCACCAGCCTTGACGCCCAGGTGAACGCTTCGGCGGACATCCTCACCGACCAGTTGAAACGCTTCGGCGGACAGCATTTCATCGACCATGGCATCGACGGCAAGGGACTGCGAGTCTGCGTCATGGACGGCGGCTTCCCGAAGGTGAACACCCATCCCGCCTTCCAGCATCTGCGCGACAACCACCAGATCCTCAAGACCTACAACTTCCCCAACAAGAAAGAAGACGTTTACGGATGGAGCACCCACGGCACCATGGTGCTGAGCTGCATCGCCGGCATCAACGAGGAGGGCCAGAAGCTCGGCCTCGCCACCGGCGCCGAGTTCCTGCTCGCCCGCACCGAGATCGACCCGGAGCCTTTTAAAGAAGAGGTGTGGTGGGCGCAAGGCGCCGAATGGGCCGACAAGAACGGGGCCGACATCATCAACAGCTCGTTGGGCTATGGCAAGGACCGCCACTGGACCAAGGACATGGACGGCACCTCCTACGTGGCCAAGGCCGCCCAGAAAGCCGCCAGCAAAGGCATCCTCATCTGCAACTCCGCCGGCAACGAAGGCGACGACGAACGCTGGATGACCATCATCACCCCCGCCGATGCCGAAGACGTGCTCTGCGTGGGTGGCATCGATGCCGACCTCGAAGAATACCGCCACATCAGCTTCAGCTCCTTCGGCCCCACCGCCGACAAGAGGAGGAAACCCAACGTGGTGGCCTTCGGCCAAGCCGATGTGGCCAACCCTTCCGGCGGCTTCACCTCCGCCTTCGGCACCTCGTTCTCCAGCCCCCTCACCGCCGGCTTCTGCGCCTGCGCCTGGCAAACCCACCGCGACCTGACCGCCATGCAGATGAAAGCCGAGATTGAGAAATCCGCCGACCTCTATCCTTACTTCGACTACGCCTACGGCTACGGTGTGCCACAAGCAGCCTACTTCACCAACGAGCTCAAACCCGCCACGCGCTCCTTCAACCTGGTGCAGGAAAAAGACGGCGTGCGCATCGCCATACCCAAAGTCATCAAAGGTCAAGACATGTTCTTCAACGTGGAAGGCGCCGATGGCGTACTGCTCGGCTATTACAAAGCCTATCCCGATTCAACCGGAATCAAATTGCTGAACAAGGACTTCGGTCAAGGCAAAAAACTCAATGTCTCCTACAATGGCTTCTACGACTCCTGCCCCATCAACGGCACGGGCGAGGAAATCAGTGTGAGCGGCAACAACCACTACATCTCAGGCAACGACGGCACCTTCCAAAAAATTGAAGAAGAAGGCTGGCAGAAAACCACCTATTTCCAATACGACTACAACCTGTACACCAACATTTGGAACGGCTTCAACCGCCACTTCGCCTTCGGACGCCGCTGGATGTACGGCAAGACCTACAAGTTCGGCATGGGGCTCGGCCTCGACTTCAACCGCTTTGTGGCCAAGAGCAACCACGACGCCACCAGCCTCGCTCACGACAAGACCATCCTGCGTCAGATGCAAGTGCGGGGCGAACTGTTCCAACGTGTCGTCATCCGCCTGTGGGGCGTCAACTGGGATTTGGGGGCTTACGGCGGCATCAACGCCACCCGCCGCGTGAAGACCATCGACAACATCACTTGGCAAGACAATATGGGCCAAGACCTTGACCCACAACCCTATAACGAAAAGGTCACAAGTCTCTACAAAAGCTGCAAAGCGATGAACCTCTTCGAATACGGCGCCACTACCCGACTCAGCTACAGCATCCAAAACGTATTCAACATCGGAGTCTATGCCAACTACCGCCTCTCCGACATCATCACCAAGCAAGATTTCCTGATTGGCTCACCCGCCAACCAGCCCTCCCCCTGGAGCTTCGGCATCGAATTCGAGATCATGCCTTGAAACCCTTTTCGGAACAACCTGAACACACCATCACCATGAACGTACAAGAAAGAGAAATCACCGACCGCCTCAAAATCATGGGCGCCTACTATGATTTGGACACTTTGTTGGGCGAGAAAACCGACAACCAAGCCGTGGCGAAATATTACCGGAAGTCGGACTTCTTTTACAACTATATCCATGCCCGAGGCAGCCACAGCATCCACCTTGGGCTGTCGGACGACGTGTTTTACCACAAGGAGGACTTCCTGAAACAGGCGCAATTCGTGGAGGGCTTGCTCACCCAGCCCTCCATGAACATCCTCGAAGTGGGCGCCGGAAGGCTCATCAACACAAGATACCTGGCCGAGCACTGCCCGCAACACCATTTCACCGCCCTCGACATCCCCAACCGCAACTTCCTGAAAAACCGCGTGCCAAAGAACGTCAAACTCGTTGAAGGCGACTACAACGACCTGTCCTGTTTCCCGGAACAGTCGTTCGACATCGTGTTCGGCGTGGAGACCATCTGCTACGCCGAGAGCAAGGAAAAGGTGATCGGCGAGATTGCCAAAGTGCTGAAGCCGGGAGGGAAAATCGTCATCTTCGACGGTTACGAGCCGAAGCCCCGGGAAGCGATGAGCGAGTTCGAGAAGCACACCGCCGCCGTCAAATGGGCAGCCATGCGCGTCACCCCCAAGGACCACTACATCGGCAGCACAAGGCAATACCTTGAGCAACACCAGTTCACCGACATCGAAATCGCCGACCTGACGAGACAAGTCCTG
Organism: uncultured Bacteroidia bacterium; assembly: GCA_902783365.1. Lineage (GTDB taxonomy): Bacteria > Bacteroidota > Bacteroidia > Bacteroidales > F082 > Limimorpha. The sequence continues at coordinate 5,362 of CACZQL010000047.1, forward strand.
CCCACGTTGAGACGCCTGGACCGAATCTCAGGGTACTACTTCATGCACCCCCGCATGATCAAGCGGATGCGCAACAGGATCTCGACGGACGTCACCATGAACAGCATCGCCGGCTGGCTGATGCTCCTCACCTACGACGGGGAGAACATCCACCAGTATTGCCGTGTGGTGGCCACCAAACGCTGAGACGCTACCGGACTCACTTGGAGCGCACGGCTTATCACATTGAAAGCCAACGATATAAAAAATTTTCAAAAAAAAGTGCTTTTTTTGGTCATCGTATCGGAAAAAGCACTATTTTTGCAGCATCAAACAAATGGATAAATAATTATCGATATGGCCAGCCGACGCGACACCTCCTTAGTAGTAACGAAATCGACCTTGAGTCGGTTGCCGCTTTACTACAGCCACATCCGCAAGATGCAGCAACAGGGTGAGGAGTATGTGTCGGCGGCAGCCATTGCCCAAAGCCTCAACCTCAACCCTGTGTTGGTTCGCAAAGACCTGTCGGGGGTGAGCAGCGTGGAAGGAAAGCCGCGTACCGGTTTTGAAATCGACACCTTAATTAATGATTTAAGCGATTTCCTGGGCTATAACAAAGTGGATGAAGCCATCTTGGTGGGCGTGGGGAGTCTCGGACGGCTGCTGTTGACCAACACGGAATTCGCGAGCATGGGGTTGGACATCACCGTGGGATTCGACAAGGACCCCGACCTTGTTGGCCTCCAGATTGGAAACAAGTATATCCTTCCCATGGAAAAAATGGAGCACTACATCAAGCGCACCGGCGTCAAAATCGGAATCATCACCGTGCCCGCCGAGCAAGCCCAAGCCGTGTGCGACCAAATGGTGGAGTGCGGCATCCTCGCCATCTGGAATTTCGCCTTCACGCTACTGAACGTTCCCGACGGCATTCTCGTGAAAAACGAGAACCTCCCCTCTTCGTTGGCCGTGCTATCGCACCAATTGGCCAAAAAACTGAGCAGTAATACGTAAAACAATCCCTTTTTCCAAGCCTCCGCAAACATGAAAAAAGCACACAGAAAAAACAGGTTTTAAAATCGATAAATAATTATCTATTAGTGACTTCAAGCAGAACGAACAATTCCATCCAGACTGAAAAAACAAACATCATTTATAAACAACCCAAACAAACAAAGCAATGAACAGATTCACATTACCGAGAGACCTTTATCATGGTGAAAACGCATTAGAAGCATTGAAGACCTTCACTGGAAAACGCGCCGTTATCTGCGTTGGCGGCGGAAGCATGAAACGCTTCGGATTTTTGGACAAGGCCATCGCCTACCTCCAAGAGGCCGGCATGGAAGTAAAAGTGATTGACGGCATCGAGCCCGACCCGTCGGTGGAGACCGTGATGAAAGGCGCCGCCGTGATGCAAGAGTTCCAGCCCGACTGGATTGTGGCCATCGGCGGAGGCTCCCCCATCGACGCCGCCAAAGCCATGTGGATCAAATACGAATACCCCGAGACCACCTTCGAGGACATGTGCAAGGTGTTCGGTCTGCCCAAGCTGAGAACCAAGGCCCACTTCTGCGCCGTGTCATCAACCTCAGGCACCGCCACCGAAGTGACCGCCTTCTCCATCATCACCGACTATGACAAGGGCATCAAATACCCCATCGCCGACTTCGAAATCACCCCCGACGTGGCCATCGTTGACCCGGCCTTGGCCCAGACCATGCCCAAGAAGCTGGTGGCCCACACCGGCATGGACGCCATGACGCACGCCATCGAAGCCTATGTCTCCACCGCCCACTGCGACTACACCGACCCGCTGGCCATGCACGCCATCAAGATGATCCAGAGAGACTTGGTGAACTCCTACAACGGCGACGTGCAAGCCCGCAACGAGATGCACAACGCCCAATGCCTCGCCGGCATGGCCTTCTCGAACGCCCTGTTAGGCATCGTCCACTCAATGGCCCACAAGACCGGCGCCGTGTTTGCCGACTTCGGCGCGCACATCATCCACGGCGCGGCCAACGCCATGTATCTGCCCAAGGTGATCGCCTTCAACGCCAAGAACCTCGAGGCCAAACAACGCTACGGCGCCATCGCCGACGCCATGAACCTTGGCGGCAACAACGACGACGAAAAAGTGGCCCTGCTCATCGCCGCCCTGCGGAAGATGAACGACGACCTCAACATCCCGCACTGCATCCAACACTACGGCGCCGACTCCTACCCCTGCGAACAAGGCTTTGTGCCTGAGAACGTGTTCCTTGAAAGGCTGCCCGAAATCGCCAAGAACGCCATCGGCGACGC
>CACZQL010000048.1 GCA_902783365.1 uncultured Bacteroidia bacterium
TCGAGTAGTTTCTTCCCCTCTTTAGGCTTGCCTGTAGCGAGATAAGCTTTCGAGAGCGACATCATGCGGTTGATGATTTTGTTGGGGGTATCTTGATAACGTCGTGAGAGGTCGAGCGACTGCTCCGCCAAGGCCACGGCCTCAGGGAAGCGGTCTTGGGCGATATACACTTCCGCCAGATTCTGGCTGTAAGTTGCCCTGTCGAGGTTGGAGGCAGTGTCCTGCTCCTGCACCTCTCCAAGCATTTCCACACATTTGAGATACATGGCCTCGGCCTGGTCATATTCCTTCATGGCAAGATGGATTTCCGCCACATTGTTCATCACATAACGTTTGTTCACCTGGGCCATCTCGCCTCCCAACTCATCCATCAGCTCACTACAGCGGTTGTAGCTGTCAATGGCTTTGTCAAACTGGCCCAGACGCTGGTAGGCGTTGGCCAAAGTCATGTAGCATCCGGCCAGGTTAAAAAGGTCACCTATTTTATTATAATGTGCGATGCCTTCCTCTGAATACGTGACAACATGCTGGAAATCGTCATGATTGAAGAAATACAAAATCAAGGTGCGCAGCACCTTCAGCTTGATCTCGTCCTTATCGGTGTCGGCATCGAAGTTAGGCTCACGGCCTATGGTCTCGTCGATGGCCACCGCGGCATGATAAGCCGCATCACCTTTGCTATGGTCGAAAACCCGATACAAGCTATCGAGTTCCTGGGCAGGAAGGGAGAGTGTTGCGACAAAAAAAAGCAAAAACAGAAAAAGTTGATGTGTTTTCATACCACAAAGATACAACTTTTCGGCAGGAAAAAACCAACAAAATGAAGAAAACATACGGAATCGACTTGGCAACCATTTGCCAAATCACAGGCGTCACGGAAAGCGAAATCTTAGAAAACAAGCTTCACTTGGAGTAAATCTCCCCCTTGGCGGCCTTGAGGGTGTTCTGGAGCAGCGAGACGATGGTCATCGGGCCCACGCCACCAGGGACGGGGGTGATCTTGGAAGCCACTTTATAGACTTCCTCGTAATCGACATCGCCTAGAATCTTGTAACCTTTGGGGCTGTTGGGGTCATCGATGCGGTGGATGCCCACGTCGATGACCACAGCGCCGGGTTTCACCATGTCGGCGGTGACAAAGCCTTGCTTGCCGATGGCAGCAATCAGGATGTCGGCCTCACGGGTGACCTCAGGGAGGTTTTGGGTGCGGCTGTGGCAAAGGGTAACAGTAGCGTCAATCCCCTTACGCGACATAAGGATGGCCATAGGGGTACCTACAATGTTGGAACGGCCCAGCACCACCACTTTCTTGCCGACCGTCTCGATATCGGAACGTTTAATGAGCTCCATGATACCGTTGGGGGTCGCGGGGATGAAGCAGGGATGACCTAACTGCATCCTTCCGGCATTCACACTGGTGAAACCATCCACATCCTTGGCGGGGTTGATGGCGTTGATGACCTTGTTCTCGTCGATATGCTTGGGCAAAGGCAGTTGGATGATATAGCCGTTGATCTCGGGGTCGTTGTTGAGGAACTCCACCATCTCCAGCATCTCCTTCTCGGTAGTACGCTCAGGCAGCCGATACACGGAAGAGGTCATGCCCACCGACTGGCAGGCTTTCTCTTTGGAGGCCACGTAAGTCTTACTGGCACCGTCATCGCCAACGATGACAGCAGCGAGGTGCGGAGCGGGCAATCCGCGATCAATCATGGACGCGACCTCTGCCGCAATCTCTTTCTTGATTTGTTCGGCAATCACCTTGCCATCAATAATCTTATTATTATCCATATTCTTACTTCTGTCTTCTGTCTTCTGTCTTCTTTTTCTTATTTTCTCCTCTTCGCATTCGCCGCCATGCGCATGATTTTCTTACCGCCGCCGGTCGTCATCATCCGCATCATCTTGGAGGTTTCCTCGAACTGTTTCACAAGGCGGTTGACCTCTGCGGTGGAGGTGCCGCTACCCATGGCGATGCGTTTGCGTCGGGTGCCGTTGAGGATGCTGGGATTCTCGCGTTCCTGCGGAGTCATGGAATAGATGATGGCCTCGATGCTCTTGAAGGCGTCGTCGTCGATCTCCTCTCCTTTCAAGGCTTTTTCCATGCCAGGAATCATGCTGGCGAGGTCCTTGAGGTTACCCATCTTCTTGATTTGCTGGATTTGTTTGAGGAAGTCGTTGTAGTTGAACTCGTTTTTGGCGAGTTTCTTTTGGAGGCGGCGTGCTTCTTCCTCATCGAATTGTTCCTGGGCGCGTTCCACGAGGGAGACGATGTCGCCCATGCCGAGGATACGGTCGGCCATACGTTTGGGGTAGAACACGTCGAGGGCGTCCATCTTCTCGCCGATACCGACGAACTTGATGGGTTTGTGCACCACCGTGCGGATGGTGAGGGCGGCACCGCCACGGGTGTCACCGTCGAGTTTGGTAAGCACCACGCCATCGAAGTCGAGGCGGTCGTTGAAGGCCTTGGCCGTGTTGACGGCATCCTGACCCGTCATGGCATCCACCACAAAGAGGGTCTCATGCGGACGGACCGTCTCCTTGATGCGGGCGATTTCGTCCATCATCTGCTGATCGACGGCAAGACGTCCGGCGGTATCGATGATGACCACGCTCTTGTTTTGCGCCTTGGCGTGCTCGATGGCATGCTGGGCGATTTCCACGGGGTTCTTGTTGCCGTCCTCGCTATAGACCTCCACTTCAACCTGTTGTCCAAGGGTCTTGAGCTGCTCAATGGCGGCAGGACGATACACGTCGCCGGCGACGAGCAACACCTGCTTGCTGCGTTTGCGCTTCAGGTGGTAAGCCAACTTGGCCGAGAAAGTGGTTTTACCGGAACCTTGCAGACCCGCGATGAGGATGATGCTGGGCTGGCCTTTCAGGTTGATGTCTTCCTCCTCGCCACCCATGAGCTCGGCAAGCTCGTCATGCACAATCTTGACCATCATCTCACCCGGCTTCACCGAAGTGAGAATCTGCTGGCCCAAAGCCTTTTCCTTGATTTTGTTGGTGACGTCCTTGGCAATCATGTAGCTGACGTCAGCGTCGAGCAAAGCACGACGGATTTCCTTCATGGTGTCGGCCACATTGACTTCGGTGATGTATCCCTGTCCTTTGAGGATCTTGAACGATCTTTCTAATTTTTCGCTTAAACCTTCAAACATATTCACAAAAATTTGGGTGCAAAATTAGTAAAAAATCAGGAATGCGGAATGCGGAATGCGGAATAATCTTTATTTTTGCGCATCTTAATTTGAATCATCATGATTAAGGAGAATTTGGAAAAGATCAGGGCAACGGTGCCTGAGGGGGTTACTTTGGTAGCCGTCTCGAAAACCAAGCCAGTCAGCGACGTGCAAGAGGCCTACGATGCGGGACAGCGGATATTCGGCGAGAACCATGCACTGGAGATGCGCGACAAGCACGAAGCGCTGCCCACCGATATCCAATGGCACTTCATCGGACATCTGCAAACCAACAAAATCAAATACATCATCCCCTTCGTCACGCTCATCCACAGCATCGACACCGCGAACCTCTTGGAGGCGGTCAACAAGGAGGCGCAGAAACACCACCGGGTGGTGGACTGCCTGTTGCAGTTCCACATTGCCCAGGAGGAAACCAAGTTCGGCCTCGATTTGGAAGAGGCTCGCGAGCTGCTCGAATCGGACGCCTTCCGGCAGATGGAGCACGTACGCCTCTGCGGTGTGATGGGCATGGCCACCTTCACCGACGACATGGAGGAGGTGCGTAAGGAGTTCCGGCACCTGAAATCCATCTTCAACACGCTGAAGAACGACTATTTCGCCGGTCAAGCGCAATTCAAGGAAATCTCCATGGGAATGTCGGACGACTATCCCATCGCCATTGAGGAAGGCGCCACCATGGTACGGGTGGGGAGCAAAATCTTTGGGATAAGAAGTAAGAAGTAAGAAGTAAGAAGATGGGAGTACCTATTATATTATTGATAGTGGGGTTTGTCGCACTGATTTTAGGGGCGAATTGGTTGGTGGACGGTGCCACCAGCGTGGGAATCCGGGCAAAGCTGTCGCCGCTGATCATCGGACTGACGATTGTGGCATTCGGGACCTCGCTGCCGGAGCTGATCATCAACATCTTCTCCTGTGCCAGAGGCAGTTCCGGACTGGCCATCGGCAACATCGTGGGAAGCAACATCATGAACATCCTGCTCATCCTAGGCACCGCCGCCATCATTTATCCCATCGACGTGAGTCGCATCTCCATCAGGAGGGACATCCCCGCCGGATTTGCGGCCACCGCCGCATTGGCCCTCATGGCCAACTTTTTTGGCTCCTATCACACCATCGTGTGGTGGGAAGGCTTGGTGCTGCTGCTTATGGCGGCTTTGTACCTCTATCTGACCATGGTAAAAAACGAAAAACCGGCCAACGAGGTGGAGGCCATCCAAATCCCGATGCCTTGGGGAAAAACCATCCTCCTTCTTGTGCTGGGCATCGCCGGCCTTTATGCCGGGGGTGAACTGGTATCGAACAACGCCCAGAAACTGGCCAAGGCCTGGGGCATGAGCGAGGCCCTAATAGGCTTGACGGTGGTAGCCATCGCCACTTCACTGCCCGAGCTGATCACCTCCATCGTGGCTGCCACCAAGAAAAACGCCGGCATCGCCATCGGCAATGTGTTAGGTTCCAACATCCTGAATATCTTTGTCGTGCTGGGCATCAGCAGCCTGATCATGCCCCTGCAGTTCGACACACAGATGAACATCAACCTCGGGGTGCTGTTTGTGGCCCATCTGATCATGTTTATCTTCGTGTTCACCGGCAAAGGCCGTAAACTCTCCCGATTCGAAGGCTTCCTGATGCTTTTGAGCTTCGCCGGTTTTATGGTTTACACGGTTCTATCACCTCAATAAAGCGGAAACCAACAACAATAAAGGGGTCCTCGCGAGGACCCCTTTGTGTTTCATCCAAAAATGGAATACGATCAATCAGCCAATTGGAACGCGGTCTTGACGGCTTCGTAGCTGCTGTAGTCCACATCCTGACGGGCATTGTACATGCTGGCGGCGATGACCACGATTTTGAACACATGGTCATCCGGCTGATAGCCGTCGTAGAAATCGTTCTCGGTCCAGAAGATGCTCACGCCATTCACGTAGGTGGAAATCTCCAAAGAGGAGGAGCAAAAGACTTCCTGTCCATTCACAAGGTCAGAGTAGTAGAACGTGAAAGGCAGTTGGCGCCAAGTGCCACCGTTATCCATGTAAACGAGCACTGCACCATAGTTGTCGATGTCGGCATTGATCGCCGGATAATTGAGATCCACGCGCCAGGAGGTTTTGTCCCAATACCAGTCGCTGGTGCGGACATTCACGGTTGAAGATACTACGTTGGCGTTACCATCGTTGCCATCATTGCCAGCGGGACCCATCGGACCCACGGGACCCATAGGGCCTTGCGGGCCGCGGCACGAAACCATGCAGGCCACCGCAAGGAAGGCCATGCAAATCATTGCGAGTTTTTTCATTGCTATAGATTTTATGTGAAACATATTCAACGAAGCAAAATACAGCTGCAAACATACAATAATATTGCCAAAAACGAACCATTTTACTCAAAAAAAGACAAAAAACCGTATTTTTGCGGCCATTATGAAAAAAGACAAACTACTACCGCACCTCACTGCCTTGGTCGCCATGATAATATGGGGCGGGTCGTACGTGTGGTCCACCCAGGTTTTCCAATACCTGAGACCCGGCACCACCATCCTGCTTCGGCTCATCCTTTCGAGCGTCCTGCTCTTCTTGGTCATGGTGATCATGAAAAAACGGGAACGCATCGAGCGCGGCGACATCCGCTGGTTTTTCGTCGCCGCCTTCTTCGAGCCGTTCCTGTATTTCATCGGCGAAAGCTATGGACTCTTGAGGGTCTCTCCCACCATCTGTTCCGCCATTGTGGCCACCATCCCCTTGTTCGCTCCCATCGCGGCGTTTTTCATGCTGAAAGAGCGTATTTCTGCCATGAACATTATTGGACTTATCGTGTCGTTTCTCGGAGTTATACTAATGCTTTTCAATAAAAATATGGAATTAACAGCATCGACCACAGGATTGCTGTTCATTTTCATGGCCGTGGTAGTGGCGGTGTTTTACAGTGTGATACTCAAAAAACTGGCCGACCGGTACAGCGCCCTTACCGTGGTGTGCACAGTAAATTCCATCGGGATTCTCTATTTCATCCCCTTTGTCTTGGTATTCGAGTTTTCGACCTTGGATTCGTTGCTTCCCGTGAGCAACTATCTCGTCCCGTTGTTGTTGCTTGCCGTATTGGCCAGCTCCCTCTCATACGTGCTTTACACCTATTCGGTGAGCCAGCTGGGCGTGGCACGGTCCAACGTTTACACCAACACCATCCCGATTTTCACCGCCGGCTTCAGCTATTTCCTTATCCACGAAGAGATTACCTGGATGAAGATGGCAGGCATCGCCGTGGTCATTGTCGGGTTGATCCTATCCCAGGTAAACTCCAAACTGAAAACTGCCAACTGAA
>CACZQL010000049.1 GCA_902783365.1 uncultured Bacteroidia bacterium
GCATGAGTTCGTGCCTCATACCGAAGAGAAACAGAAGGCCCTCGCCAAAGAGCGTGGCATCAGCTTCGAGGAAATCAAGAAGCGCATCGACGCCCTCAACGAAGTGAACCCGATGATGGGTCTCCGCGGCGTCCGCCTCGGCATCGTCTATCCCGAGATTACCGAGACCCAGTTCCGCGCCCTGTTCCAGGCCACCGCTGAGCTGATGACCGAAGGCTTCGACCCGCACCTCGAAATCATGGTCCCGCTGACCATCAACGTCGAGGAGCTCAAGCACCAGAAAGCCATCGCCAACCGCGTGAAAGCGGAAGTGGAAGCCAAGTTTGGTGTGACCATCAACTACATGTACGGCACCATGATCGAGATCCCGAGAGCCACCCTCGTGGCCGACAAGATCGCCGAGGTGGCCGAGTTCTTCAGCTTCGGCACCAACGACCTCACCCAGATGACCTTCGGCTTCAGCCGCGACGACGTGAACGCCATCGTGAAGGACTACATCAAAGAGAAGATCATCCCCGCCGACCCGTTCAACACCCTCGACCAGGAAGGTGTTGGCCAGTTGGTGAAACTGGGTGTCCAGCGTGGCCGTAGCCAGCGCGCCAACCTGAAGTGCGGCGTTTGCGGTGAGCACGGTGGCGACCCCGCCTCCGTCCATTTCTTCTACAAGGCCGGCCTCAACTACGTGAGCTGCTCGCCGTTCCGCGTGCCCGTCGCACGCCTGGCTGCCGCCCAAGCCGCCATTGAGGAAGAACGCAAATAATAAATTCGGAATGCGAAATGCGGAATGCGGAATAAGCGTTCCGAAATTGAGGGGCTGTCACATCTTGGTGGCAGCCCCTCATTATCTTGTGGGGGCACGTTATTGTTATCTTTTAATGATTTTTATTGTTTTTTGAAAACAATTTGACTTACGCTCCAATGTACTGTACCTGGATTCTTCTTAGCATATACTTTATATCTAAGACCATCGCCAGAATATGTTAATTCATTATTGGAAGTTGAAGTTAAATTATCAAATACAGGATCGGAACCGCCATTATCAAAGAAATGTGAACTAAGTCCGGCAGGATACTGAAGTTCTATATTCTTAATATCCCATCCAGCAGGTACTATAGCCACAATAGTACGAGGATTACTACCATCTACGCCATAATATTGTGTAGGACTTATAGTCTTAGTAACATCTTCACTCATGGTATATGAAACTGTATCATACCATTCGTCAACACCGGGGACTTTCCTATCAAGAATATCATCTATAGATGTAATATCTGAAATTAATTGATTTGTACCAGTTTCTAATATTTTAGTCGTTGTCAGCAATCTGACTGTGGGTTGTACGACATTTTCAGCTGTAGGATAGATGAGGGTGAGGGCCTCATCGCCGTTATTCTGGTACATATAACCTCTTCCGGGCTCAAGGATCTTCAAACTGCCAGTCCATGAGGTACCCGAATAGGTGGCAAAGCCGTTCTGTCCCTTTATAACATCGCCCTCGTTGGGCGTAAGGTTGGACAGCGCGTTTTCGAGACTCATTGGCGTCGGCGACATGAATCCGATCCAGTTCCAGCCCTTGGAGAGGGTGACAGGATGTTCCTCGGGGTTGACCACTGGCCCTGTGAGGGTGACAGCCAGATTTTGATCCAGCTGAATCATGTACATCTTCTCATTCTCCAAAGCAGTCAGCGAGTTTCCGTACCAATTGCCATCCTCATAAAATCTGACACCGTTTTGCGACTTGAGGGTGGCCACGCTGACGGAAGAAGCGTTGATAGCGTTCTCAAGCTCGCTCAAAGTGTTTTCATCGAATTCCACATAGCCTGAAACCCACTTCCAGCCATTCTCCAAATTGACTGTCTGGTCCACCGTGGATGGAGAACCCGTGGTAAAGGCACATGGCACCCAATTGCTATAAGACATTCCGTCGCCGCAACTGGAGCGTACAAAAGCCACATAATCGGTGGCCGCCTCTAAACCAGTCAAAGTATAATAGTTGTCGGTGATTCCCGTAATAATCGTAAAATCATTAGAATATAAATATTCAATATCATCCACATCAAAATAGAACCAATCGGAGCAGTTGAAATGCCGGATAGCGATGTAACCAGTATAACCTGCATAGCTGCTTAAATCAACGGTATAGTGGTACCAATTGCCCTGCGTACGGTTGCCGCTGCGGGTCACCGGACAAGAGGCTCCCGCACCTTTGGCGGTCATCGTCCACTCCTGGACAAGAGTGAAGTCGGAGGGGTTGGTGTTGCTATTTGTGGACACCGCCACTCCAAAATGCTCGCCTGCCCAGTTGTTGTCCTGAGCACAGGCATAAAAACTGAACACCCCACCCAAGGGCACTTGGCGCAACACCAGATAATTATCTGGGTAAAGCACTCCCACATTGTTATCGTAACTTTGGGAGTACACACAGTTGCTGGATCCATTGTGGCCATATCCGACTCCCATCGTTTCACTGGCCAGCAGCCAATTGAAGCCATCACCGTCTGCGTCGATGGTGGTCCAGCCCTCCGGGAATCCGTTCTCAAATCCCTCTATAAAACCTTTCTGATACATCAATTCAAAAAGGTCATTCTCAGAGGACCAGCTGACCGTGGCTTCCGTGGGCATGGTTTCGTCCACTTGGACTTGAACATTCTCAGGATGCTGCATGCAAGCCTGACTGACGAATCCGTTCTCCACTTTCAGGATAATCTGGTTCTTCTCCGAATGCAGGACGCCATTGTAGCCTGATGGATTGTAGGGGTCGTAGTTGATGTTGTCGTTATAGATGCGGATGGCCTGGGTACCCTGGGTGCCATAAGCCCAGCAGGAAGCATGAGGCGAAGCGGTCCAATTCCCGCTGTTGTCGTCCACCACCAGCAACAGGTTCGACATGCCATTATAGGCAAAAGGCGTGTCCAGGGTAAGCGTTGTCCAACAGCCTTGGGTCAACACCACCGTGCCGCTGAACACCTTATCGGATGCCGTCACAGGCACCCAGTCGTTTGCCCCCTCGAATACCGTTTTTTCAGTATGAAGCAGATAGACATCATAGTTACGGGTCTTTGTGGCTCCGTCGTTGCAGAACGAAAGGCGGGTGATGTCGCCACCCATGCCAATCTCCGAGGCAGTGTAAATCTGCTGGGAGAGGGAATAATTATAATAGGAATAACTCGGCAGGTACTGGTTGGTGACCGTTCCCTCGCCCAACACCACACCCATCTCTTCAAAATGAGCGACATAGTCGCCACTGCCTTCCACCGTGAAAGAATAAGAGGGTGTGGTGGCTACCACCATCCCGTTAAGGGTCCAGTTCAGGAAAAGATAACCTTCGAATGGTGCGGCCATCAACGTGCAGGTCTGTCCCTCTTGATACCAGTCCCCCCCACTCACCATGCCGCCTTCAGCAGGATCAGCGATGACGCTGATAGGATGCATCGTAAAGGTGTTTTCCATCTTCAAGACCACTTGGTTTTTCACTGTTTGGAGTGTACCACTGTAGCTCGATGGATTGTAGGGATCGTAGTTGGTGTTGTCGTTATAGATACGGAGGGTCTGATTGCCTTCAGCATCATATACCCGACAGGAAGCATGGGGAGAAGCGGTCCAATTCCCGCTATTGTCGTCCACCACCAGCAACAGGTTCGACATCCCATTATACGCAAATGGCGTGTCAAGGGTAAGCGTCGTCCAGCAACCTTGCGAAAGGGTCACGGTGCCGCTGAAAACCTTGTCATTGGCGGTCACAGGAACCCAATCGGCTGTATTCTCAAATACCGATTTATCGGTATGAAGCATATAGACATCATAACTACGGGTCTTGGCGCTACCGTCATTATAGAAAGACAACCGGGTAATGTCGCCTCCCATACCGATTTCCGACGCGGTGAAAATCTGCTGGGAGAGGGTATAGTTATAATAGGAGTAACTCGGCAGATACTGGCTGGTGGCCGTGCCTTCCCCAAGAACCACTCCCATCTCCTCAAAGTGGGCCACATACGTTGCGTTACCGGACACCGTAAAGGTGTAAGAAGGCGTCGTGGCCACCACTGACCCATTATGGGTCCAGTTCAGAAACAGGTAGCCTTCCGCGGGCGTGGCAGTCAAAGTGCAACTCTGTCCAGGTTCAAAAGCGCCTCCCCCACTCACCGTACCTCCTATGGAAGGACTGGCTGTGGCAGTGACGGTACAAGTAGAGGAACCGCCCACCACCTTCAGAATCAACTGGTTCTTCTCCGAATGAAGTGTGCCCTCATATCCCGAAGGACTGTTTGAATTGTAATTAGTATCGTCGCTATAGACACGAATCGCCTGGTTGCCTTGGGTGTGATACACACGGCACTCCGCATGGGGCTGACCGGTCCAGTTCCCGCTGTTGTCGTCCACTACGAGCAGCAGGTTTTGGGTCCCGTTATAAGAGAATGGTGTGTCGAGCATGAGCGTCGTCCAATTGCCTTGAGTCAAGGTCACCGTACCACTGAACACCCGGTCGGCAGCGGTCACTGGCACCCAGTCTGTGGAGTTCCCGAAGGACATCTTGTCGGTATGGGCCATATAGACATCATAGTTGCGCGTCTTGGTGCCTCCCTCGTTGCAAAACGAAATGCTGGTAATGAGGCCGTTCATGCCGATTTCCGAGGCGGTATAGATTTGCTGTGACAGGGTATAATTATAATAGGAGTAGCTCGGCAGGTACTGGTTGGTGGAAGTGCCTTCGCCAAGTATGATGGAGCCTTCCGGCAAATAGTCCACTGTGACAGTCATTGAGGAGGCTGACAACAATCCATTGGCATCCACGCTTTTCAGGTAATAGCTGTATCTTCCATAAACTAGACCGCTGTCGTTGTAAGTCGTCGCGGTCGTGTTACCCACCAGACTCCCGTTTCGGTAAACGTTATACGACACCGCGTTCGTGGCGGCGTTCCATGACAACGACACCTGGTCATTTTGCAAGGTGGCAACCACATTGGTCGGGGCCGCGCAACTGCTCGAAGTGCCGTAATTGAAAGAGATGGTATTGCCGGCGTTGGTGATATCATAAATCAGGAAATTCTGGTCGATGGTTCCATTGGTATAGAACGGGTAAGCGCCTGTAGAGGCGCTGAATTCCGTCCTGCCCACATTCGCGCTGAAATAAGCGGAACCGAGGTCGCCGTTTTCTGAAACCGACCCTCCGGGTCTGAAAATATACACCTCGTCATAGATGCCGTTGTCCGGATTGTAGTTGGCATTTCCATCAAAACGGGTGTCGATACGGTATATCAAGAGTCCTGAACCCGGCAAACCAGCCTCAAACAGCGAGGTTTGATCCCTGTATTCCAGCACATAAAACTGGTTGGGGTCATCCGAAGCGATTTTATAGGCGATATTGTTCGGGGTAGGTGAGCTGATGGGATGCAAGGTATAGGTGCCGGCTTGCGTAATCTCAGGGATTTCGTCCACCCAATGGCCATATTTCATTTTCATATAAGCGCCACAATGTTGAGGCGGGGTCGTATTGCTCTGCATCAGATCCCAAATACCCACGGGGGTGGGACCGGTATGTGAATAATGATACAAATCAGGGGCACTCAACGAGTGGTTCATCTCATGGCACATCGTCGAGGTGTTGAAGTACCCTGAGGCATCGGCCAACTGGAAGTTGAAAGTCCAAACCATTTTGCCATTGATGTAAACATTCCTGTCGTAGAGGGCCCATTTATGGGGCCAGAGCAGGGTGTTCCATTCGCCCACACTGCCTTTCACGATGAAACAAATGTTGTCAACATAGCCGTCGTTGTCGTAGTCGATATTAAGGCTGGAAGGCACCGGATAGTAGGTATTAATATAATTCAGGGTCCTTTCCAACAAGGCAAACTCTCGTTCTGCCCGTTGCTCTTCCGAATACCCATTGGGGTTGGTGTTTGCGTCATAAGGTTCGAAATAGCTTCGGGGATAGGTATCCTGATAGGAGATAATGGTTTCGCCGTTGTGTCCGGGATAAAAGGTGGTGGGAATTTCAATCGCGCCGTAGGAGGCCGCCCTGAAATACGATCTCATGGAGATGGCGTTTTCCGACACATCGTTGAACATGTTATCTATCGAGGAGAAGGTATTGGTAAGCTGAGGGTCGTCGGAGAAACGCAGGAACACCGCTATATTGTTGAGGGTGCCGTGATTGGGGATATAGTCGCGGTTTTTGGGGCGGGGGTCAGGGACCTCCCATGCCCTTCTCCTGGCCATCCATTCCTCAGGGGTGATAAGGGCGTAGGGCTGGAGTCCTTTGCTTGCAGGATCTTGCCGGCCAGCCACCACATCTGTGGCAACGAGCTGTCCGTCACGACTTTCGGCATAGACATAGTAACCCGTCAAGGGATGCCGCATGATGGTATATCCATTTTTGTCGTGTAGGTAATTAAAGAACTCGTCGCCCGAGGCGAAGCAATGCAATACCGTGCCGTCAGGCTGGGTAACCGTCATTGGGATGTCTTTTAGATAGGCGGCGAAAGCATTGATAAAGCACAAAAGTGCCGTCATCACTAATAATAATCTTTTCATATCTGAAATAATTTGTGGTCTGAAGGTTTTTTCAACAAAGGAGCAAATATAAAAAATTAAATGTTATCTTTGCAAAAAAATCAAAAGACTATGGCATCAATGGGAGGCTGGATTCTTGTAATCCTCATTGGGGTGGTCGGGATGATCATCCAATGGAAACTGAAATCGGTGTTTGCGAAATACTCTAAGGTACTCGCGCCTGGCGGACTGACCGGGGCGCAGATTGCGCAAAAGATGCTCAACGACAACGGCATCTATGACGTTCAGGTCACCAACATCAACGGGACGCTGACCGACCATTACGACCCCACGAAGAAGACGGTGAATCTGAGCCAAGATGTGTTCCGCACCAACAGTGTGGCCGCTGCCGCGGTGGCCGCCCACGAGTGCGGTCACGCCGTGCAGCACAAGGTGGGCTATGGTCCCTTGAAACTGCGCTCGGCCTTGGTACCAGCCGTTAATATCTCATCGAAGCTATCGATGATTGTTATTATTATTGGCATCCTGATCATCAACATCTTCCCTGCCCTCTTCTGGATTGGCATCGCCATGTTCTCCATGGTGTTGCTTTTCAGCTTGGTGACGTTACCCGTGGAGTTCAACGCCTCAAGCCGCGCCTTGGCCTGGCTCAAGTCGTCGAACTCGCTCAGCGAAGCGCAACTTGCCCAAGCCAAAGAGGCGCTCGGCTGGGCCGCCAGCACCTACGTGGTGGCCGCCCTCTCGTCGCTGGCCACGTTGATCTACTACATCAGCTTGGGAACCAGCCGGAGGTAAGTAGAACAACGCGCCTTGCGACAACAAAATATCATAATCTTTATAGTTTCTTTTGGCGTTCCAGACCCTTGTCGTCCAGGATGACAGCGCCATGCTCGTCCTCGCAGACATAACGGTCGGCGGCGATGGCGTAGATACAATCGTACAATGGCGGCGTGAGGATATTGCCGTCCTTGTCGATTAAGCCGAAGCGATGCTCCGAGGTGAGATATTTCATCAGATGGGCAGCACCAGGCTTCCGGTTGTAAACATCATAATAATCGCTGGCCTCAAACTGATCAGTGTCGTATTCCATGGGAATAACCTCTTGATAGACACAGGGGTTGATAAGCACCCCACGGAGGTCGTATATCTGTTCACGATGGTCATCAGTAATCAAAGTCACACAGTCATCTACTTCTATATTGAAGTACCTGCAAGGGAAGATTTCGTTCCCATCAGCGTTGAGCAAACCCTCACACCCATACTTGTCCCAAACCTTCCAGAGCCCTTGGCTCAGATGGTCAATCTGTTTGTACTCAGGATCCACCACCCAGTGTCCGTGTTTGTCGGTCAACCCAATACGCTCGTTGTCACCCATCATCGCACAGAGGCCATGGTGGAAACAATAGGTGTTGATTTTTGGCGTGTAGGGGAAAGGCTTTTCCAGCAAGGTCTTCCCGGAATGGTCAAGAAATTGCATCTCGCTGTTTTCCATCACACAGGCCACACCGTCGGAATAGACCCATGCTTTCTCGTAGCGGGCGGGGACGACCACCTCGCCGGTGAAACGGTTGAAATACCCTCTCTTGTGTCCGTCGCTATAGAAGGAGAGGCTATCGCAATCATCGGAGTGGCATACCGAATAGACATCGGTGGCCGTGCGGCGACCTGTTTTCACGTTATAAAGATAATGGCAGTCGTAGGAGGAGTGATGGATGACAAAGGGACTGACATAGACGTTGCCGTATGGATGCAGATAGCAGGGGTCCTTTTTGTTGCGTCGGGCTTCCGCATCATCCACGTAATCCACCACCCAGCCCGCGACAAGGCAGACGATGATGACAGCGAGGGTCAAGGTGACAATGGCGGCGCTGATGGTAAAAACGCGCCACATAATCTTTCCGAAAAGGGTCTCCGACTTGTAGCCGAAGGATTTTGCCGCCCAACGGGCAGCACGTTTCAAGGCGTTGTTTTTCTTCATAATGTGGTATTCTTTGCAAATTTTTCAAACAAAGAAACACATTATTTTTGACCTACAACGGGGTTTCCGGGAGGGTTGTATGAAATGGCTCCGGGGTGTATAAAATGGCTCTTCCAGGATGATTTTGTACAGCGTATATTTCAGGGCATGGCCCTCATGACGAGGTAGCTGATGTTCTTCCATTTCTTTTTGGGAGGGGCGGGGTTGCCGAACTCGTGACGTTGACCCATGGCGTCGGTGGCCCATCCGTAGGAGTCGGCACCCACGAGGTAGATGGCCTGATCCGTCCCAAGGTCGGCGAGGGCCTGGGAAAAGTCGTGGAACGACTCGGGGGTGAGGGTCTCCACGGTGAAGAGCTCCCCGCCACGGTCGCAGAGGGCGCGCCGGATGGCTTTGCCGCGCGGCTCGTTCTCCACGATCTGTCCGTTGGCGACCAATGGGAACTGGCGGAAGAAGTAACCCTCTTTCTCAGTGGCTTCCTCGAAGAGGGGCGAGTTGTCGGCCACGCCCACGGTGACGGTGTCGTGGATGATGGCGCAGAAGCCTTTCTTGGAGAGGCCCCATGCGAGGGGTTCGCCTTTGAGGACGAAGGCACCCACGATGCCTCCATTGTCGGCTCGGACATCGGCGGCCTGGGCGGCGAAGAGGATGGAGGGGTCGTTGCGGTCGATGGTTCCCACATGAAGCGAGAAACGCATCCGATGCGGGATGTAGATCCGCATAGGAATATCATTGAGGGTGGTGTCGGCCATCTCAACGAAGGCGTGATCCGCCTTCCCCACCCTCGACAACGGAGTTTTCGGCGTTGGTGGCTCCGCGACTTCGGGTTCCGGGTCGAAGTAACCTTGTTCCACAGCCTTATCTTCGGGGATACCGGGGTCATGGGGAGTCACCCTCCAAAGGATGCCTCCGATGATGATGCCGATGAGAAGCAGCAGGAGCCACTTCCAGCCTCTCGGTTTATGGTCGTCCGGGTCGTCGCCGCCGATGACGCGGATTTCGTCGTCGCCTATGTCATTGACTACTTTCATGGTGTTTCCTCCTTCTCAATCAATTCCTTTAGTTGCTTCAGCGCTTCCTTCGAGGGCGACACGGTGTAGGAGAACCTTTCCATGTCGGAGAGGATGAGCTTCTGCGTTTGGGTGTTGATGTAATAGATGTAATTTCTATTGATGATGTGTCGTTTGCCCACGCGCAAGAACACTCTGCTTTCTTTGCCTAATTGTTGGCGGATGAATTCCTCCACCGTGCCGAGCTGGTAGGTGACCATACGCATCTCGTTGTCAGCCTGCGCGATATTGCAGTAGTTGCCGTCGGACGAGATGAACACGATCATTTCCGGGTCGATGCGGAACAGTTCGTAGGCGGTTGATATGTAGAGGTATTTCTTGGGCATGGCGATGCAAAGATAACAATCAGCGGCGACGCAAAGATACGAAAAACCGGGGAATGTATGAAATAGGCGGGAAAATGTATGAACAGGTTCCGGGAGACAAAAAAACACCCTCTTTGATGACTGTTTACCCTCTGTTTTCGTTAATCAAGAATTCCTTTACTTTGTCCTTGCTTGGCAACTGCAACTCGTATTGCGCCACGAAAAGATTAGGGTCAATGTTGGGGGCCAGGTATTCCACCATTTCCTTCCCGTATTCAGTACAGAGCAATAGGCCTACGGGCGGGTTGTCTTCTGGTTGCATATAGTTGCGACGGTAGTACTCGATATACATGTTCATCTGGGCCACGTCGGAATAGTCTAACCGATGCCCTTTCAAGTCCACGATACAGTGGCACTTGAGCAGCCGGTGGAAGAACACCAGGTCAACCTTGAAGTAGCGGTCGTCGATAAGCATCTTTTTCTGACGTGCCTCCAAGCAGAATCCTATGCCCAGTTCAAGTAGGAACTCCTCCAGGTGATCAATCAAGGCCTGCTCAAGCACGTCCTCCTCAATGACATTCTTTGCCGTCAGTCCCAGAAATTCAAAGATGTAATGCGATTTCAGTTCCTCCCTGAACGAAGGCTTCTCTGCTTTTTCATTCACTTGCTGAGCCAACAACTCTGGTCTCTTGCTCCATCCACAGCGCTCGTAGTAGTTCGAGTCTATCTGACGCTGGAGTTCTCGAAAACTCCAAGGGCCGCGCATTGCTTGAATGGCGTAAAAAGCACGTTTCAAGGGGTCATCGATGTGAATGAGCAAAGTAAAGTGTGAGAACGGTATTCTGTTGAAAGCCATTTGGGGAACTGGCATGACCTCGCCATCAGTGGTTTGCAAAGCGAAACCATCTTTTGAGACAGATGCTATCTGCTTCGTTTGGCTCAAAAGGTCAGGCAACGCCTGACTTGTTCCGCTCTTTGAACTGAATGCCGTCAAAAAGCCAAACGGTGTTTGTCCTTTTTCAAAATCCTGGTTTCCAGTTGTTTGTAAAAAGCCAAACGGCGTTTGGCTTTTTTGCAACATTTGCTGTAGATAGCTGCCTATAGGGTCAGCTAGTTCAGGATAGTAGAGATAGAATTGCCTATAATTTTTCAAACTGGAGAGACCAAAACTTTTGCCATCCAGCCGTTGCGAAAGAATCTGTAGCAAATTGTCGCCATATTTAGCTCTGTCACTACCATGTTGCTCATATTCCACAATATAGAAACCTATCAGCCACGCTCGGGTTGTCACATTACGGTTGATGACCAGACGAGCATCCTGTTGAAGCACATCGCTGGTGTCCTGTATATGCTTCACCAAGGAGTCAAAATCCTTGCCAGTCTTTGATTTGTCAATCATATTACCCTAAATACCGAAAAACTATTTATATAATTTGCAAAGTCTTGATAAAGAAATCCCTACCAGGACTCGAAAAGGTCAGTTATTTCACTTATTTTAAAGGCTGCAAACAAAAACAAGTTAAGCGAACACTGACAGGGCAAAAGTACAATAAAATCCGACAGCATCAACCCTTTCTTCGGACTTTTTTTGCTTTTCAGGCAATTTGACCGCAGCGGGACGCCCCCAGCCATCGACACCCACAAATCCGTCACGTTGATGCCTTTTCCTCCTCGTCGAAAGCTTCGTCGGCCATCGTAACATACTGAGTGCGACGCTTATCCGCTTCGATGTCCGAAACGCCCGATTCGAATAGGTGGCGTTCGCGCGCCTTGTAACCTGCCAGTCGCGAGAAGATACAAGCTTTCACTTCTTTCTAAGCAGCCCATAGAGCAGGGTGTTATAAACCACGCCATTGCTTTGCACGGCGTTGGCTTTACGGCCTTCGAGCTTGAAGCCGTTCTTCTCGAGCACCCTGATGGAGGCGATGTTGGGCTCATACACCACCGCTGAAATCCGCTCGTAGGGTAGTCTGTCGAAAGCCTCCTCCACAATCAGACGCACCGCCTCGGTAGCGATTCCCTTGTTACAGTATTCGGGCAGCATGACGAAACCCAGTTCCCCGTCCACACTGTGGTTACCACGGGGCCGGATGATCTGCACCTGCCCCACCACCTTACCGTCGGCCACGACGGCCCGAAACAGGGTGCCCACGAACTCACTGTCAACCATGCACATAATCCAGTTATGAACCGCAAAGTCGGTGGTGGGCTTCTCCAAAAGGGAGTCATTGTAAGTACAATCCACGGTATTGTTCAACTCGATGAAAGCCTCCTTGTCTTGGAGGTACCATTGTCTGATTTCTATTTTCATACGCCTTTTTATTGAAGGTTCAAAGGTACAACTTATTTCCATAAACCACCAAAGCATTTTGAGTTTTTGAGGGGTTTTTGTTTCCAGTTCTTGAATCGTTTCTGACTAATTGCTATTTTTGTGTGATAATTATCCTATAGGTGTTATCGTACCTATCATGCCACGGCATACGCCACTGTCTATCCTCTAACGGTGTTCCTAAGGATTGTTACAGCACAAATAATCGTATTGATTATGATATAATTATTTCAATTCCACCGGATTCCCCTTGACATAACGCTGGTACCATCTTTCTGCCTGTTCGTGCGTGAGGGTTTGGCTATTCTCGGTAACATAAGGGAATAGTGTCAGGTCGTCAGCTATGGCAAGAATAACATTTGACAATTCAAGAGTATCTTCTAGTTCTTTACCATCAGGACAGAATATGTGCTCGTTTTTGATTGCCTCATAACCATAAATAGCTCCCATGCTGTTTCCACAAATAGAACCTGTGGAGTCACTGTCACCATCGTGATTCACCGCAGCAATAATGGCTTCTTTCAAATTGTCGATATGACGAATGGCACAAAAGAGCGATATGGCCCATGCCTCATCTCCCGTCCAACCTTCACCCAACCTCATGATGGCATCGGCATCAGAAAGATCTGACATCGTAAGCCTCACAGCTTCTTGGTCAATTGTTCAAGACACTCGTTTCTTTCGAATTGCATCACAACCTCAAGTGTTTCCTTGACCAAATCATTAATTGAAGCTTTCACTTCCTCAGGAGTAAGTAAGGCGATGCGGGCAATGAGCACTGTCAGCAACGCCGCAGGCAAGTAACCGAGTGGATGCTGGTGGGTTATCTTCGCAATGTTCGCACCATATTCGGCTAAGTGAATCTCTTTAAACAATCTTTCCCCATTCTTAGAGACATAAGATGCCTGAAGCAAACCCAGGGAAGCGACCCGCATAATGCCGCCACAACCTTTACTATTGTTTTGTGGCTTATCACCATTAAAGAGGCTTTCGCAAGCACTCATGCAGGTGGTACCTGGTGCACGGCAACTCGAAAGCTCGGGTATGTGACTCAGCCAGGTAGAATGAAATACCTGACCATTACCTTTGATTCTCGTCTTTCCTGTTTGCGTAAAATACCAGTCGAGATAGGCACTTTCCACAGATGGCAGAACGGAAGCCCCTATTATACGGTTCTCGTTTTCCCACCAATTGAGCAGTCCATTTGCCGTAAAGAGTGTCATTTGAGTGTCATCGCTAAACAACGCTTTCCCACTACGGTCAAGTTCAAACTGGGTGATGCCTTTGTTGCCATATCGGGAAAGAATGGCACTCCTGCTCATAAACTCCACTGGATAGCCCAATGCATCACCCACTGCGCCTGCCATCAGGCTGCCACGGATACTATCTTTCACTCGTTTTTTATAAAGGATTCGTCTATCTATAATACTTTCAACATACTTTCGGATAAATGCTTCTTGTTCCTTTGTATCAGGTGTGACCCGATGTGCTGCTTTTGGCATTTCAGAAAACCTACTGCGAAGCCATTTCATGGTATTTTCAAAAGTCGGTTTTTCCATGCTTTCCGCCAAAAGACACTCCACAATAGTCCCTGTTCTTCCCACTCCACCCCAACAATGGATGTACACAAAGCCGTCATCTCGTTTCGACAAATCTTTGATTTTGTCAATCAACCGATCTACATCATCAACACCTTTCGGGACATCACAATCATGAATTGGGAATCGTGTGTATGTGGTACCTTCTGGAAGCAAATGCGCGTATGGGTGGTTTTATATATTTTTGCTTTTATGAAATCAGCTCATCATAACAGCAGAATATCTCAGTCAGCCACAAATACCTGAACAAACCTTCCACAAATCACCGAAAAACCCAAAAACAAGTTGCGGAATCCATTTAAAACCAGTACTTTTGCAGCATCCATCAAACAACCATTTTTCATGATGTCAACAGCCTATTTCTCAGCAGGATGCTTCTGGGGCGTGGAATACTACTTCAAACGCCTCAAAGGAGTGAGCAAAACCACCGTTGGTTTTATGGGTGGGACACTCCAAAACCCGAGCTACAAAGAAGTGAAAACCGGCTCCACCGGGCACCTCGAAACCATCCGGGTGGACTATGACCCTGAGTTAGTCTCCTACGAGGCATTGGTAAAGTATTTCTTCGAGATCCACGATTTCGAACAAACCGACGGTCAAGGCATCGACATCGGCAGCCAGTACCTTTCCGCCATCTGGGTGGCCAACCCGGAAGAGCAAACCGTTGCCTTGAAGATCATCAACGAACTCACTAAAATGGGCTACAAAGTCGCCACCCAAGTCAAGTCCGTCATGCCTTTCTACACCGCCGAAAACTACCACCAAGACTACCTCGACCAACGTCAAGAAACCCCTGAATGTCATGTTTATAGGAAGATCTTCCAATAATCATTCTTCATCATGAAAAGAATCCTCGTCATCGTACTGATCCTCATGTCCTCCCTCCTCCAGGCACAGGGCAGGATCGGACGTGAGGAGGCATACGCGACTGCCGAGCAATTCCTTCACAACAACCGCGAAGGGCAAAAGCTTACTTCTTGCGAGGTGATGGATAACCTATATGTGTTCTCTATTGAGCCTCAAGGGTTTGTCATCGTTTCAGCCATGAACGAGTTGCTGGCTTACTCGTTCGAGTCAAACCTTCAAACGAATGCCCTCCCTGCCCCTGTCGCCTATTGGCTGGAACTCTACCGTCAAAGGACGGACTACCTTGCCGAACATCCCGAACAGATCAGGCAGCCATTGGCAACGCATCAAGCAGTGGAACCCTTGTTGACTTCAAAATGGGGACAAGGTTGCTATTACAACAACAGCTGCCCATACGACATTGACGGGCCCTGCCGCCACGTCTTAACAGGCTGCGTCGCCACCGCCATGGCCCAAATCATGTACTACCACAAACAACCGCGCCAAGGCAACAACTCCTTGAGTTACATTTGTGCTCCCTACGGAACCTTGACTGCCCATTTTGGACAAACAGCATATCACTGGGAAGAGATGACCGACCAATTGGACGAACAAAACACCGCCGTCGCGCAGCTGATGTTGCATTGCGGCATCGCCGTGAAGATGAGCTACAGTCCCCAAGTAAGCGCAGGCAGCAGTTCCAATGCCCTGAGCGCCTTTCGGCAGTATTTCCTTTATCCTTCCGCCATCCATTCCTCCAGACGAATCTTCAGTGACGAAGAATGGACCCATCTGATCAAAGACAACCTCGACGCCCATCTTCCCGTCTATTACGCCGGGTATCAAGGCAACATGGAAAACGGTCATGCCTTTGTCTGTGACGGTTATGACGAAGCGGACCTGTTCCATTTCAATTTCGGCTGGGACGGAGGCGGCAACGGCTATTTCACCCTGGACGACCCTTGCGGTTTTTCCATGTACCAATCCGTCATCCACCACCTCTGTCCCATCGCCAGCCTTCCCATCCAAAGCGACAGCCACGGCACCATTTATGTGGCCCCTGACGGCACCGGCAATGGCTCGTCGTGGGAACAAGCCACCTCCGACTTGCAGCTGGCCGCTTATAAAGCCTATTTTGACCACCTTACCATCTGGGTCAAAGAAGGCACCTATTACGGGAATCCAGACGAGAAATACGCCTTCACCCTGCCAAGCGGCTGCATGATTTACGGAGGGTTCACCGGAAACGAGCCCTACGACTTCGACTTGTCGCAAAGGGATGTTGAAGCGCATCCAACCATCTTGGACGGCAACGGAAACCAAGGAGTCATCCACATCCCCTCCTATTTCACAGGCAGGCCCGCTGTCATTGACGGATTCACCATCCAAAACGGAAATGCTTTCTCTGGCATTCTCATCGACAACAACGCCCACCTCAAAAGATGCAAAATAAGCCACAACACCTCCAATTCCAATGGCGGCGGTGTCAAGATTAACTCTTCGGGAAACCCGCTGGACATCCTTGTCGAGGATTGCGAGTTATTTGAAAACGAAGCCAAATCCGGAGGCGCCATTTCGGATCACGGCAATGTCACCTACCTCAGATGCCGCATCCACGACAACGCCGCAAGCGCGAACGGTGGAGGCGTCCATTGCGCCACCGGAGCCCAACAAAGCCATTTCATCAACTGCGAAATCAGCCACAACACCGCCAAACAGGGAGGCGGCATCGCCTGCAACAACGCCCTGGTCACGTTTTGGAGCTGTTTGGTCAACAACAACACCGCCACGACAGGAGGCGGCTGTTATCTCCAGGGCGGGGGAAACCTTTACAACTGCACCATTGTCAAAAACGAGGCGGAAGAATCTTTCGGAGGAGTGTATCATTCCTCCGCAAGGGCACAAAGCCTCATCAAAAACTGTATCATTTGGGGAAACATCAGCCAGGACGGAAACCTGCAAATCGGCCCTGACGCAAACTATTCCTATTGCGCAGTACAAAATGACCAGTCCCTTTCCGAGCTCAACATCAATGCCATGGAGGATAACGACGGCAACGCCCCTGCATGCTACATCAGATTCAAAGACGCCGATGTCATCGCGGGAAACTTGGGGCATGGTGGCGACTGGAGACTGCAATCCAACAGTCTTTGCATCGACAGAGGCACCACCATCGCCAACCAACCCGAGTACGACCTGGAAGGCAATCCCAGGCAGAAACACCGCAA
Organism: uncultured Bacteroidia bacterium; assembly: GCA_902783365.1. Taxonomy (GTDB): domain Bacteria; phylum Bacteroidota; class Bacteroidia; order Bacteroidales; family F082; genus Limimorpha. Next base: position 16,865 of record CACZQL010000049.1, read on the forward strand.
CATCGATTTGGGCGCCTACGAATCCAACTCAGTGTCTTATCTGATCGACGCCTACTATTGCGAACAAGACCCCTACTATTACCAAGACTCACTCCTCTCAGGCTTAGGCACTTACTCTTTCTTATATCCAGGAAATAACTACGACAGCCTCGTCATCGTCCAGATGAAGCCCATCCCACCCACGGTTTTTCTCAAGGAGACGATTTGCGACCATGATATCTACGACTTTTTTGGCACACCACTCGACGAGCCAGGAATCTATCACGCCACCATCAATTGTGTCACTTACGAGCTTGACTTGGACTTGAAACCTTTGGGGGTGGTTACCTTGGTCGAAGAAATATGCGAAAACGAGACCTACGACTTCCACGGCACCCTTCTCCACGAACCAGGACATTACGCTACAACCGTCGATTGTATCACCTACGAGCTTGACCTGACCGTAAACACCATGGCTGTGGTCACCAAAACAGCGGAGATTTGCGAAGGCGAGACCTACAGGTTTTTCAACCGGCAACTCTCTCAAAGCGGACAGTATTACGACTACCAGGACTGCAAGGAACACCAACTCTATCTGACCGTGCATCCATTGCCGGAGCTACAATGCTGCCGCGACACCCTTGTCAGCTTAGGGCAGCCTCTCGTTCTCAAGGTTTCAGGTGCGGAATCCTATCAATGGTCCACCGGCGACACTACCGACTGCATCACCGTCATCCCCAACGAAGACATGGTTTTGCTGGTCACAGGAAAGTCGGAAAACGGTTGCGACAGAATGGCGAGGATCAACGTCCAGATTGACAAGTCAACCGAGGAAATCATCCTTTACCCCAACCCCGCTAACGACAAAGTCAAGGTGTATATGCCACTCATCGACGAGGTGGAAGTGTTCACCCTTCTGGGCGAATGCATCGAGCGGATCCCATCCGACCACAAAACCGTCGATTTGGATGTAAGCGATTACCCCAATGGGGTATATTTAGTTCATGTAAAACAATTTAATAAACACAATTATAGTAGATTATTAATCTGCCATTAATTGTGATACACGACCCGGCGAATCATGACTTCAGCGTCGGTGCTGACACGAATCACATAAACACCTTCTTGCAAGCCACCAAGACTCAACGTCGCCTCATCGCCCTCTACAGGAACATCCATCAGCACTTGGCCTAAGGTGTTCATCACGGTGAGACGGTTCATGCCTTTCGCCTTCACGGTAACTTGGCCCTTGGTGGGATTGGGATAAATATTCATGCCATCCAACTGATCCTCAAGTCCATCCGTGATGACGGCCACATAATCGTGAATGCCATCCATCGACATGGCTGGCGCCGACTCACAATGGTTCCCGCCGGAAACCGTGTTCATAGCAGTCACTTGATAGTAATAGTTCACAGCGTTGATGTCGTTGTCGTCGTAACTCAGGGTATTGGCATCGACGTAACCAATCAAGGCATAATTGACACCATCGGTGGAGCGATAGATGTTGTAGCCATACGTCATGCTGGTAGTACCCGCCCATACCACATTGTTCACCGTGATGTTATCGATCACCAAGGCATAGGCGGCCACAGTGGAGCAATGGCGGAAACCGAGATACACCTGCTGTTCGGCGTATGCCGACAGATCGACCGTGTATTGGGTGTAAGGATAAGAGGTCGTCCAAGTATCGAGGGTGTTAATCTCCAAGCCGTCGGAAGAGGCTACAACCGCGCTGAAACGTTCGTTGGGGTAACTGGGGTCGAAGCCCGAGGCATAGAACGACATTGAAGCACCGGGCAGCACCTTGACCAAAGGCATGAACGCGTAATTGTCGGGTTGCAGATTCCCATAGTCGTTGATATAGGAGAACGAGGCCAGCGAGGCATTGGTGCCCGAGGTGTTGACGGAGCCGTTGGGGTCCATGCCTCCCGCGGCATAGATGCCAAACACAAAACCATCGCCGTCCGCATCGAGGAAAGACCATCCTTGGGGATCATCCTCAAAGTCAGTGAAGATATCCCTTCCCCAGGAAATCACCACCTTGTTGCCTTGATACTCGGCGTCAAGGTTTTTGGGAGCAGGGCACGTCAAATCAACCGTGGCGCATTGCGGGGCCGCCAAAGCGAAATAGGTGCCATCAGATTTGTTTCCTTCTTGAATAATACGGATGCAATATTCTGAATCATAACGATTTACTTGATGAACAAAACTATCCTCACCATGATGGAGGTTGGCAATCAGTTCGCCGTTGGCATACACCAAGGCGCCTTTGGCGGGACGGGTGATTTCGGCTTGGATGCCCGTCAACTTGAGGTCATCGACATATAAGAAATAGGTCTCGCCCGTGGTGTTGAAATGTCGGAGGGCGATGTAGATCTGTTGTCCCGCATAGGCGGAGAGATCCACAGAATATTCGGTGTAAGTTCCTGTGCTGTTCCATTCCTGCACCATGGTGAAGTCGGCAGGGTCGGTGTTGCCCGTGGTGGAGACCGCCACGCCGAAATGTTCCGGATCGGGGGCGATGCCCGGCATGTCGCTATCGACCGCCATGAACGAGACCACGGTATTCTCAGTAGCGGTCACACGAGGCATGACCAGGAAGTTGTCGGGGTTCAAGGCACCGGCGCCGCCACCCAGCCAGGAATCCGAACGGAGGCAGTTGCCGCTACCATAACCGCCGTAAGGATACACCCTGAAATTATAGCCGTCGTGGTTGGCATCGATCAAGGTGAGGTCCGAAAGGGTGCTGTCGGCAAAATCGTAGAAAAGCTCATCGACGTTATAAGGGGCCGACATCATCGGAAGCGTCCAACTCAAGGTGACCGAGGAACCGTCAGAAACAGCGTTCAGACCCGAAGGAGAACCCGTGAAATGGTTGGCGGTGCGGAACGTCCAAACGGTTTCTTTTTGCAAGGTGGCACCCGACTGGTAGGTGGCTGTGACGGTAGCAGTATGCGAAGAGCCATCACTGAAGCCACTGGTATTCAACAGATATTGAGTCCCGTTGACATGATCAGCCACCGTGGCCCCATCCAAAGTGAGGGTGCAATTGACGAGAGGGTCGTTGGCTTGGGGTCCCAAGATGAAGTCATCAACGCAGAGACAGAAGTTATCGGGACTGTTGAAATGGCGGATGGCCACATAGACTTCCTGTCCGATATAGTCATTCAAGTCAACGGTGTATTCATGCCAACCGCCCTGTTTGGCCGTCATGGTCCACTCCTGGAGCAAGGTGAAAGCGGAGGGGTCGCTGGCCGTGGTGGTGGACACTGCCAACCCGAAATGGTCATCAGGATAGTCTTCGTCCAACGCGCAAGCATAGAACCTGACATAATGGTTGTTGGCCGTGAGGGTCAACCTCGGTGAGACCAAGTAGTTGTCGGGATGGAGCACACCGGAATAGTTGCTATAGGAATACGAGAGCATCACCCCGTTGGAGCCATGGTGTCCATAACCTTCGCCAAGGGGCGACAGCGTCCAATTGTAGGTGTCGCCATCCGCGTCGAGGGTGGACCACTCAAGGAGGCGGCCTTCTTCATAATCCAGCTCAAAATCAAAGGCATAGCCATCACTACCCGTGTAGGAAAAAGGCGCGTTGAAAATCATGTAGCCCGAAGCGGACACATAGTTATAAACACCGGTCTGAGCGGATGCTCCCCATGGAGCCAAAATCATCAATGCCAATGTAAGGATCGGCGGGAAAAATTTTCTCATAGTTTTACACATAAAATTTAACAATCGGGCGGCAAAGATAAGAAAAAAAGGGCATCTTGTTTTGACAATAAGAATTATTGACTACCTTTGTGCATCGTTTCATCAACTCAATTTGATTATGGCAAAAAACATCCAAGAAATCAGAGAAGCATTGGCCCAATATGGCATCGCCGATGTTAAGGACATTTACTATAACCCCTCCTACGAGCAGTTGTTCAGGGACGAGATGGACCCCGAGCTCAAGGGATACGACAAAGGTGTGTTGACTGAGCTCAACGCCGTGAATGTGATGACCGGCATCTACACCGGTCGTTCTCCCAAGGACAAATACATCGTCATGGACGCCAAGTCGAAGGACACCGTTTGGTGGACCACCGAGGGCTACAAGAACGACAACCACCCGATGAGCGAGGAGGTTTGGGCCCAGGTGAAGGACCTCGCCAAGAAACAGCTCTCCGGCAAGAACCTCTATGTCGTGGATGCCTTCTGCGGAGCCAACAAGGACACCCGCATGGCCGTCCGTTTCATCATGGAGGTGGCATGGCAGGCCCATTTCGTGCTCAATATGTTCATTAAGCCCACCGAGGAGGAACTGAAGGAGTTCAAGCCCAACTTCACCGTCTATACCGCCTCGAAGGCCAAAGTCGATCACTACAAGGAACTCGGCCTCAACAGCGACACCTGCGTGGCCTTCAACGTCAGCTCCCGCGAGCAGGTCATCCTCAACACCTGGTACGGTGGCGAGATGAAGAAAGGCATGTTCTCGATGATGAACTACTACCTGCCCTTGCAAGGCATCGCCGCCATGCACTGCTCGGCCAACACCGACATGAAGGGCGAGAACACCGCCATCTTCTTCGGCCTCTCCGGCACTGGCAAGACCACCTTGAGCACCGACCCGAAACGTCTGCTCATCGGCGACGACGAGCA
>CACZQL010000050.1 GCA_902783365.1 uncultured Bacteroidia bacterium
CTCGAACGCACCTTTAGCAATAATTCTGTCAAGAGCGTAAAGGATAGACTGATAATCCTTGTTCAAAGCAGCATTGTCTTTGAATTTCTTGAGAAACTTACGGAACTCGCTTTCACCGTTGTTGAAGCAAATCGAATAGAGTCCTACTTGGTCGGAGGAAGAGATGGATACAATCTTTGCTGTTCTCATAATACTTTGTTTTTGTTGATGCCGCAAAGATAATACTTTTTTCCGAAAATTTCGCTTTTATGCGAAATTTATCCAAAAAAACCGCAAATCAGTTGTTGACAAACTTATTTATTCGTTTTTTGGGTTCAATGCTTGAAAAATTGTATTTTTGCTCATCAAAATACAATTATGCAATTCAAAGATGTCATCGGACAAGAGGAAGTCAAACGCAAACTGATTCTCAGCGTGCAGGAGAACCGTGTGCCTCATGCGCAATTATTTTTAGGCCCTGAAGGCAACGGAAAACTGCCGTTGGCCTTGGCGTATGCGCAATACATACTGTGTCCGCACCGATCGGCAACCGACAGTTGCGGGGTGTGTCCTTCTTGCCAGAAAATCAGTAAGCTAACCCATCCTGATTTACACTTTGTGGTGCCAACCACAACCACCAAAAGCGTGAAAAGCAATCCGGAATCGGATTTGTTCATGACCGAATGGCGCGATTATGTGCTTCAGAAAGAAGGTTATGTGGACACTTCTTCGTGGTATGAGTTTCTCGAGGTGGAGAATAAGCAAGGTTATATCTCGGTACGCGATGCGGCCTCCCTGTTAAGGAAACTGAGTTTCAAGGCCTACGAGGGCGAATACAAGATTGCCATCATCTGGATGGCAGAGAAGATGCGCGTTGATACCGCCAACAAGTTACTGAAACTCCTTGAGGAACCACCCGAGAAGACCTTGTTTATCTTGATTGCGGAAGACCAGGAGGAATTGTTGGTCACCATTCGCTCCAGAACTTCTTTGGTGAAGGTGCCAAGAATCCATCAGGAATCGTTACAAATGGCATTGATACAGCGCCTTGCTTGTTCGTCGCAAACCGCCTTCGACGCCGCGGTGGTGGCGGAAGGCAATTGGACCAAAGCCTGCCAAAATGTGAAGGATGCCGAGGACCAAAAGTTCTACTTTCGTACCTTCCAGCAATGGATGCGTTACTGTTTCAAAGCGGCTATCAATGAGCTTATCGATTTTTCGAACAACATCAAAACCATCGGTCGCGAACGCCAGAAACAACTGCTGGACTATGGCTTGGGAATCATCCGTAACTCCTTGTTGTTCAATAATAACCTGGCTCAATTGGTGATGCTTCCCGAAGAGGAGAAGAAATTCAACGCCGGTTTCGCACCTTTTGTAAAGCCAGAAAACATTTTGCAAATCGCTGACCTCCTTGATGAGGCTTCGAGGCAAATCGAACGTAATGGCTACGCACCGCTGATTTTCTTGGATTGCAGCTTTAAGATGACGAAACTATTACGGATGAAGTAAGTTTTTTTCCATTAAATACTGATAGGCTCGTTCTGGCATAAAGTGTCGGACATCTTTTCCTTCCTTGAAGCTGTTTCTGATAAATGTGGATGAGACCTCAATGACCGGCGTCTCCACTACTTGCACGTGGGGATGGTGCAGCAAATCGCCACCGTCATAACCTTTCCGTGGGAACACCAGTAACTCAAAATCTTCCAGTATGGCTTGGTATTCTTTCCATCGGGGCAAGCCTTCAAGACTGTCCATGCCACAGATGAATACGAATTGGTCTTCAGGATGTTGCTTTTTCAACGCCCTTAATGTGTTAATGGTGTAAGAGGGTTGTGGCATCGAGAACTCTACATCGGAGGCCTTCATCCTCTCATCGCCCTCCAAGGCCAATTCCACCATCTTGAGCCGGTCGGCATCGTCCATCAAATCGGCTTTCTTCTTCAAAGGATTTTGCGGCGACACCACAAACCACAATTCATCCAAATTGGAAAACTCAATAAGATAATTGGCAAGCATCACATGTCCGTGATGGATGGGGTTGAATGATCCGGAATAAAGCCCTATCCTCATTGTTCGATAAAGCTTTTGACGGCTTTAAGGATATCTGCCTTGGCAGTCTCCAAGTCGTCGTTGATGATGGTGACATCGAATTTCCCTTTGGCAAAGTCCATCTCCCATTCGGCTTTGGACAATCGCTTCTCGATTTCCTCCAGCGAGTCGGTTTGGCGTTTCAACAAGCGCTCACGCAACACCTCGATGGAAGGGGCTTGGATGAACACTGACATTGCCTCGTCGCCATAAAACTTCTTGATGTTGGTGCCGCCCACCACATCCACGTCGAAAGCCACGTGATGTCCTTCTTCCTGCATCTTCTCGACCACGGCTTTCAAAGTGCCATAGCAGCGTCCTGGATACACCTCCTGCCATTCAAGGAACTCGTCGTTCTCCACCCGCTGTTGGAACTCCTCAAGGCTCATAAAGTAATACTCCACCCCGTTTTGTTCCTCTCCTCGGGGCTGACGGGTGGTGGCCGAAACGGAGAAAGCCATGTCGGGTATCTCACTCAAAAGATGGTTTACCAATGTGGTCTTTCCCGACCCCGAAGGGGCAGAGAAGATAAGAAGTTTTCCTTTTTCCATATTGTTATGTATTTCTATCTTACTATTAGTTTCTGTCCGATGCGCAGCGTCTTTTTCTCGCTGATCTTGTTCAGCTTGCAGATCTTCGACACTGTGGTGCCGTTTTTCTTGGCGATGGAACCCAAGGTGTCGCCTTTCTTCACCACGTAGGTCACCCCGCCCGAAGCGGCTTTGGACTCTTTGTCGGACTGTCCCTCATGGGAATAGATGCTGAAGTAATGCTTCTTCAAGGTAAACACCGTGTCGCGAAGTGTTCCTTCTTTGAAGTCGAAAATGCGCTCCGGGTCGAACGACTGTCCTTGGTAGCGGGTCTCGAAATGCAGGTGAGGCCCCGTGGAGCGTCCGGTGGAACCACAATAACCGATAATCTCGCCAGCTTTCACCAAGTCGTCCGTTGACACCACATAGTGGGTCATGTGTCCATAATAGGTCTCCAGGCCGTTGGCGTGCCGCAACACCACCACGTTTCCGTAACCTCCCGTGTAACGGGTGGGCAACGCCACGCGCACAATGCCGTCGAATGCAGCATAAATGGGACCTCCATACTCCACGTCCAAGTCCACACCCTGGTGGTTGTGCCCTTTTCTCACCTTATAAGGCGACACGACCGGACCGTCACCGGGTATGTGCCATCCGTGCACCGAATCACACAACACCACATTCATTACTTCAGGCAAGTCCTTGACATTCACGTCGTAATATGCATGAACCTGGTTGGTCATCCAGTGGTCGTTGCTGATGAAGTCGGGAAGCTCGGGTTTGGGAATGTCGTAATAAGCCCACGAACCGTTGTCAAAGAGAATCACTTTCTGGAATTTGTCGTCGGTGTTCAAGGTGTCGAACGGCATCGGGATGGCACCGCTACGATCTTCGTCTTCCATCAACTCATCATCCTCTTCTCTTTCTTCATTGTATTCATTTACAAAGATATACACTGTGTCGTGTATCTCCACGGGTTGTTTGGTGAAAAGGCGTTGAAACCAGTTTTTCTTTTCTTCTTTCTCCTCGTTGTTTCTGTTGTTGTCCTGGGCGATAGCAGGTAGGGCAAGCGTGACAAATAACAGTGATATCAGTAGTTTTTTCATTCTCAATGGTCGTTAAAAACCGCAAAGATACGAAAAAAACTGGAATCAATCGTCCGAAATTTCACTGAGGGTCTTCCTGTAGGTTGAAAACACGTTGGCACGGGAGATGTACCCGAGGTATTTCCCCTTCTCGATGACTGGGATGTTGTATTTCCCCGACACTTGGAATTTTTTCACCACCGCTTCCATGGAATCTTCAGGATGTATCAGATACTCAGGCAAAACGGTGAATTCCTCGATGGGTTGGCTGTAGAGGGTTTGGTCGAACATCACGCTGCGGATGTCGTCGAAAAGCACGTGGCCGCAGAAAGTGCCGTCTTTGTCCACCACCGGGAAAATGTTTCTTCTCGATTCGGCAATCACAGGAATCAAGTCACCCAACGTGGAACCCCGCTTCACCTTGCTGAAATTGGTTTCAATCAAGTTGTTGATGGTCATCATACTGAGGATGCTCACATCTTTGTTGTGGGTTACCTCAACCCCCTGCTCTGCCACGGAATTGGTATAGACCGAATGCTTGAAGAAAATGCGGTTCACAAAATAGGAGAGGGCCGCGACAATCATCAAGGGTACAATGAGCACGTAGCCATTGGTAATCTCCGCGATGAGGAAGATGCCTGTCAACGGCGCGTGGAGCATTCCTGCAATCAACCCACTCATTCCCACCAAAGCGAATTTGGCGGGATCCAGCTCGCCAATACCCAAATAATTGATGGTCAATGCAAAAAACAATCCTGAGAAGGCGCCTATGAACAAGGCGGGAGCAAAAGTGCCTCCCACGCCTCCTGCCCCGAACGTCAGAGCAGTGGCAAATGCCTTCAGTAAAATGATTCCCGCCAACAACACCAATATGCTCCACTCATGTCCTTGCAGCCTCGCCAAATACGCGTTTCCGAAAATAGGGCTGTAGTCGCCTTTCAAGGCCGAGTTGATGGCTTCGTATCCCTCGCCGTACAAAGCGGGAAACAGGTAAATCAACAACCCTAACAGCAAAGCCCCAATGACAAACCGCTTCCAAAGGGATTCGATGCGCTTGAACCGTTTCTCCATGCTGAAGGTCACTTTCAGGAAATAGGCTGAGATGAGTCCGGCAAACAAACCCAACCCAATGTAATACAAGGCGTTGCTTGGAATGAATCCCTCCGCAATGAAGGCTTGGTACTCCACCGCCTGACCCAATAAATAATAAGAGGTGAGAATGGCGGTGAAGGAGGCACCGATGATGGGAATCAAGGCCCCTAACGAAAGGTCGATCATCAACACCTCCAAGGCGAAGAAAATGCCCGTCATGGGTGCCTGGAAAATAGCCGCCAAGGCCGCGGCGCCACCCATGCCGATGAGCATCACAATCTGCTTGTACTCCAGTTTCAACCAATGCCCCAGGTTTGACCCGATGGAGGCACCTGTTGACACGGAAGGTCCTTCCAATCCCACTGACCCTCCAAAACCGACCGTGAAGGCACTGGCAATGATGGTGGACCACATGCTGTGTTTGCTCACCTCGCCTTTCTTCTTTTTGATGGCATACAAAATACCGGGGATGCCATGGCCGATCTCTTTCTTTAAGATGAACTTGCAGAAACAAATCGTAAGCAGGATGCCGATGGCCGGAAACACAAAATACAGAAAATGATAGCTTTCGGCCTGCACACCCCTCAGTACCAAATCGCGGATCCAGTGGGCCAACTTCTTGATGACGATGGCCGATAAACCCGCCAAAAACCCAGTGGGAATGCTGAGCAACAACAGGAACTGCTGGTTGGTCAAATGAGCCAGCCGCCAGGCGTTGAACTGTTTAATCTTTTCTTTGAGTCTCCCTTTCGACACGGTACTTCTCGTTTTGCGCCCGCTAAATTAGAAAAAATTATTATTTTCGCACCGTTTTTAATGTTTCAAGCGATGAAAATTGTCAGTTATAACGTGAATGGCATCCGTTCAGCCATCGGAAAGGGATTGCTTCATTGGATCCAGGAATGCCAACCCGACGTGCTTTGCTTCCAAGAACTGAAGGCTACCCCTGATCAAATTCCTTTGATGGATTTCGAGATGATGGGCTACCATCATTATTGGTTTCCTGCCCAAAAGAAAGGCTATAGTGGGGTAGGACTGATTACGAAGACCCAGCCCGACAAGGTGATCTATGGCATGGATAACCCTTTGTACGACAACGAGGGACGTTTTCTGAGGGCCGACTTCGGAGACCTCTCCGTGGTGAGTGTCTATCATCCTTCGGGCACCACCGGCGACGAGCGCCAAGCGTTCAAAATGCAATGGCTCGACTTCTTTCGTGACTATGTGAACCAACTGCGGAACGAACGCCCCAAGCTGGTCTTGTCGGGCGACTACAACATCTGCCACGAGGATATCGACATCAACAATCCGAGAAAGCACGACACGTCATCGGGCTTCCTCCCCGAGGAACGGCAATGGATGACGGATTTCCTCAGCGACGGCTACATCGACAGCTTCCGACATCTGGTGAAGGAGCCTAACCGTTACAGCTGGTGGAGTTTCCGTGCCGGAGCACGAGCCAAGAACCTCGGCTGGCGTATCGACTATCATATCGTCACTGAAAATTTAAGGGAGCATATCAACGCGGTTGATATCCTCCCCGAAGTGAATCACTCGGACCATTGCCCGATTGTGCTCGACTTGAAGTAGCCCCACTAGGACTCGAACCTAGATTTAAAGTTTAGGAAACTTCCGTTCTATCCCTTGAACTATAGGGCCTCTTTCTGGCCGCAAAGATACAAATTTTCCTCCAACCCCGGCAAAAACCAGCACTTTTTTTGTTTTTAAAAAGGCACCCCGCGTTTTTTCCCCGCCAATTCAAAAAATTGTCGTACCTTTATCGCTCCAAATTTTTTCGGTATGAATCGTCTCAAACACCTCTTCCTGCTCATAACCCTTTCACTCACCTTCGCTGCCCTCGCCCAGGATGGCGTCGGCATCGGCAAATGGCGTACCCACATGCCCTATCAAAATGTGATTGACGTGGAACTCCTTGGCCCTAAAGTCTATGCAGCCACCCCCTATGAGCTCTTCTCTTACGACAAGGACGATGGAGCCATACATGTCCTCAACAAAATCAACGGATTGTCCGACATCGGTATCTCCAGAATCCGTTGCAACGAGGCACTCGGACTCCTTGTGGTAGCCTATAGCAACGCCAATATCGACCTCATCGACCGTGAAGGCGAGATTTATAACATGAGCGAAATCAAGGACAAAAACATCCTCGGCAACAAAACCATCAACGATGTGGTGTTCGACGGCAAACTGGCCTACATGGCCTGTGGCTTTGGCATCGTGGTATTTGACCTGGAACGTCAGGAAGTCAAGGACACTTACTATATCGGCGAAAACGGCAACGCTGTCAACGTTACCGACATCGCCTTCTACGGAGGACGCATCTATGCCTCCACCGACAATGGCCTCTATTACGCCCCAGCCGATGGCGCAAACCTCTCCAACTTCGCCTCATGGTCCTTCGACACGAGCATGATCCATCCCCGCCTTAACTATAATGAAATGGTGACCTTCGGAGGAAAGCTCTTGGTCAATTACACTGACGGCACTTTTGATTCCGATACCCTCTTTGTGTTCGATGGTAATCGCTGGGATTATTTTGACAAATCGCTGAAATCCAACAAACACGAACTCAGAGTGGTGGGTGACAAACTCCTGATGACCAACTATTACAACGTGACGGTCTATGACGAGGCTTTTCACCTCGAAAACACCATCTATCAATGCGGAGGAACCTTGTATCCCAACACGTCTGTTCTCGATGCTGACGGTATCTATTGGATTGGCGATCTTCGCCGCGGTATGATTAAGGCCAAGAATAGCTGGAATTACGAGGAAATCAGACCCAACGGTCCCTATAGCAAAAACGTGTTCGAACTGAGTTCCTGTGGCAAGCATGTCTGGATCGCCACCGGCGGCCATAACTCCGACTGGTCGAAAAAATACGCTCGCGACGGTGTTTGCCACTTCGACGGCAACTGGTGGAATAACTTGAACCGCACCACAGATGCGCTCATCAACGAACAAAATATCAACGACTTCATCTGCTGTGCCACTGACCCCTTCGACACCACTGTCACCTATGTCGGAACCTGGGGCTACGGGGTCATGAAATTCAGAAACGACCAATACGTTGAGCGCTTCGACAACACCAACAGCCCCCTCGACTTCTGGACCGCCGACCCCACATGGATTAATGTCAGCGGATTGGCCTTCGACAGCAAGGGCAACCTCTGGGTGGCCAATACCGGTGCCAACAACTTGCTCTGCGTGATGGATCGCTCTGGACACTGGTACTCCTACAACCTTGGCGGAACCAATAGCGCCATTGACTTGTCTGTTATGGTGATCGACCAAAACGACTACAAATGGATCCTCCGGCGGGCCGGTAGCGACGACAAAATCATCGTGTTCAACGATAATGGCACCCTCGATAACACGCAAGACGACCAGGTGGTCAGCCTGCGTTGCAAAGAAGGCCAAGGAGGCATTTCCGGCACCGCGGTCAACTGTCTCGCAGTCGATCGTAACGGCTCTGTCTGGGTGGGTACCGACAGTGGTCCATGCTATTTCTCCGACACCAAACGCATCTTCAATTCCAACCAATACGATGCTAGTGTCGTTCTCGTTCCCCGCAACGACGGCACCGACCAGGTGGATGCCCTTTTCAACGAAATCAAAGTGCTGAGCATTGCCATCGATGGCAACAACAATAAATGGTTCGGTCTCGAGTCTGGTGTTTATGAGATGTCTCCCGACTGCAAGACCCAACTTCAATATTTCACTACGGAGAATAGTCCGTTGCTTGACAACTCGGTGAATACCATGGCTATCAATGCCGATGGAGAAGTCTTCTTTGGTACCGACCAAGGTGTCATCTCCTATCGTGGATGGGCTACCCCAGGCGGATCCACCAACACCGACGTGGTGGTCTATCCCAATCCTGTAAGGCCTGGCTATCAGGGTTATGTGGGCATTAAGGGCCTTGTGGAAGATGCTCTGGTGCGCATCACTACCGTGGATGGCGCCTTCGTCACACAACTCTTCGCTGAGGGCGGGCAAGCGGTCTGGGACTGCACTACCGTGGATGGCCAAAAAGTGCTCCCCGGCATCTATCTCGTGTTTGTTAGCACCACTGCCGGCACCGAAAAGTTCGCTACCAAAATCCTTGTGATGAACTGATGGACGACAAAGTGCAAGGGTTGGTCCTGCAAGCCATCCCCTATGGCGACACCAGCTTGGTGGTGAAAGTCTATACCCTCAATTACGGATTGCAGTCCTATTTGGTGAAAGGCGTCAGAAGTCGCGCCTCCCGCAACCATATCGCCTTTTTTCAGCCGATGACATTCCTGCATTACGTTCAAAAAGGGTCGCCCAAACCTTCGGGACTCGCTTACCTGAAAGATCCGGAACTGCTCTATGCCTATCAGTCCATTCCTTTGGTCATGAACAAAAGTGCCATTTTGATGTACCTTGCGGAGTTGCTCTCACATACCTTGACCCAGCAGGAAAGAAATGATGCCTTGTTCCAATTTGTCTATCAGTCCGTGGTCTGGCTTGACCTTGTGGATGCCAATTATGCCAATTTTCCCCTATACTTCACTCTCGAGCTGTGCCGGTTTCTGGGCTTTTACCCTCAGACCGGGCCTCAACAAGCGTCTTTTTTCGATATGATGGAAGGTCATTTCGTCTCAACGGAGCCTCCCCATCCTTATTACTTTTCCAAAGAGAACAGCTTGTTGCTGGCCTCTCTTTTGAACAAAAACATCGATGAAGTATCGGCCATCACCCTGTCAGGTGTGCAGCGCAACGCCCTTCTTGATGGTCTAATAACATTCATGCGACTGCACGCCCCGGTAGTCAAGGCATTACAGTCGCATGAGGTGTTGCGCGAAGTGCTTCGCTGATTATCTCAAGTTGAAGGTGGTCTGTCCCACCAAGTTGTCGTTGTTGTCGTAGATGTCAACAAAGTAATAACCTGCCTTCATGGTCTTTCCGGCGGGCTTGATGTAATAGGCGCGCACGTCTTTCTCCTTGTTCTCGTAATTGATGTGGATTTTCTCGGTGTATTGGAGCAATTCGCCCTGGTAGGTGAAGGCGTACTCGTCGCCCATTCCCTTCATGATGATATTTTTGGAAGGATCGGCGATGCGAAGGTAGAAGTCCTTGGGACCGGCTTCCACCAGGTCGTTTTGTCCCACAGTGAACATCACACGGATGCGTTCCGTCTTGCCGGCTTTGTCAGTCTCGGTCTCTTGGCTGCCTCCTTTGAAACGGACGGCGTCGGCGGTGAGGTTGTAAATCCTCAGCACGGCGGCCTTGTTCACCTTGTTGGTGAGCTCTTCTTTCTGACGCTGGAGGTTCTGGTTCTGCTTACGCTCTTCCCGCACTTCCTCACGGATACGTTCGTTCTCGGCCACCAGCTCCTGGTTCACCACGTAGAGTGAGTCAAGCTGGTGAACGTACGACTGGGAGATCAGCTGAAGCTCGGAGACTTTCTTCTTGATTCTGTTGTAGTCCCACTGGGAGTCTAATAACTTCTTGATTTCCTGGGCATCGGCTTGAATGATGCTGTCTTTCTCAGCCAGCTGAACAGTGAGTTCTCCGTAGTTCTCCTTTAACTGGTTGTGAACGCGCATCAAACTGTCAACCTCCGCCTGGAAGTCGGCTCTTTGCTGCTCTTTTTCGGTCTCTAAGGCTTGAAGGTCGCCTTTCAACGAGATTAACCAAAACGACAAACCGATGATGGCGAGGGCCAAGATGCCTAACACGGCGTAAACCCACACCTTTGATCTTGTTGATGATGTTCTTTCAGTGTTCATTGTATCTTTTTTAAATTGTTTTCTCATATACCGGCTCGATCTTGGTTCGCGAGATGTTAATGGGAAGATAATGACCCACCGACTCGATAAACACAATCAGCCTTTTCTTGTTGTTGATGGGTGCAAGACGTCCCATCAGTCCCATCATCTGTCCGCTGGTAATCCTCACAAGCTGCCCCTCATGCAACTCATGCTCTTGCAATTGCTGCTCATCCTCCTCAAAGTCATCGCAATACTTTTTGATGGCATTGATTTGGTTTTCCGGGACCACCACCGCTTTCCCTCCGAATCTCACGAACTTCATGACGTTGGGTATGCTGACGATTTCGTAGTGCATCTTCTCGTCAGCGCGCACAAAGACGTACGACTTGAAGAGAGGCTCCTCCACTTTTTTCATCCGGTCGCTCCATTTCCTCATCTTTGTGATGAGGGGAAGGTATGTCTCAAGTCCCATGTCGGTCAGTTGGGCATACACCTTCTTTTCGGCTCTTGAATGAACATATAGCGCATACCACGGCAACTTGTCCGTTTTCATTGCTTCTTCTTTCTTCTCTTCTTGCCTTTACCTTCTTCTTCTTCGTCCTCGGAGTAATATCCCTTGGCGTCGTCGCTGTATCTGCCATAGTGGCCATACCCATAGCCATAGCCGTAACCATAACCGTAGCCATAACCATAGTGGTATTTGCCGTAGCCGTAGCCGCCTTCTTGTTGGATGCCGTTGACCACGATGTTCACCTTCATGCCGCGATCCTCAATGTCTTTAATGATGCTTGAGAAGATGTTTTTGTCGGTGACACCTTGACGCACAATGTAAATGTTGGCATCGGAGTATTTCATCAAGAGGAAGGCGTCGGTCACCAATCCCAAAGGAGGCGTGTCAATGACAATGTAGTCGTATCTTTCTTTCAGCTCGCGGAACAGCTCTTCGCACTTCTCAGAGGCAATCAGCTCGGCCGGGTTTGGCGGAATCGGGCCGGAAGTGATAAGGTCGAGGCTGTCTATCTTGCCAGAGTTCTGGATGACTTCGTCCAAGGTGTTTTTGTTGCTGAGGTAAGAGCTCAAACCAATGCTGTTCGACAGTCCGAATTCCTGGAACAGTTTGGGTTTTCTCATGTCGAAACCAAGCAACAGGGTCTTTTTGCCGTAAAGGGCGTAGATGGAAGCGATGTTGATACTGTTGAAGGTCTTACCCACACTCTGCATGTCTCCTGTGACCAAAACGGTGCTCTTGGATTTGCCTTGAGTAATGAAGTCGATGTTGGTACGTATCGATCGGAAGGACTCCGCCATAGGTGACTTGGGTTTCTCGATGACAATCAACGGGTTCTTGGAACTTGATTGGCCGATTTGTCCGATAATTGGGAAATTGGTTGCCTTTTCGATGTCCTTGCGGCTTTGGACCTTGTTGTTGAAATAGTCTTTCAGGAAGAGGATCAACGCCGGCACCAACAGGCCGATGATAAGGGCAACCAGGAAGTTCATTGCATTTCTTGGTGCTACCCTCAGGGAGCGCTGCGTATTGGCCAAGTCGATAATTTCGTTATCAGCAGTGTTGGAAGCCTTGAGAATTTGGGCCTCGGCGCGACGCTTCATCAGGTAGTTGTAGGTCTCTTGGCTCAAGGTGAACTTACGTTGATATCCCACGAGCAAACGCTCCTTCTCGGGAAGGTTTCTTGCTTCGCTTTCGATTTTCCGGATGCGACTCTCCACATCGCTGATGATCATGGCATTCTTGTCAACCAAGTTATTGATGTTCTCAAGCAAGGTTCTCTTGGTGGTGACGATCTGTTCATCGAGTTTCACGATAGAGGGGTGTATTTCGGTTTTTGTCAACATTTCCGAAGCTTTCTGTTGGTTGAGGTTCACGAGATCCTGCACCAATTTGTTCAACAGAGGGTCACTGATACCCATGGCTGAAGGGGCGGCCAGATTGTCCGGATTGTCAATGTTTTCACTGATATATGACTGCAATCGCTTGTAGTATTGTTGGTTGACCAGCAGGGCGGCATGCTCATGTTCCAGATTTTGAAGTGAGGAAATGACTTGTGATGACTGGGCGCTGAGGTTAGTGAGATCGTGTGAGGTGCGGAAATCTTGAAGGTCGATTTCGGCATTGTTGAGGTTTGTCTCGGTCTCCTGCAACTGCTTGTCGATGAACTCAATGGTGTTTTCCGACACGATATTCTTGCGTTCGAGTCCTCGGTTCACGTACTCTGTCATGAGCATGTTGATGAATTCCACCATTTTTCGGCGTTCACCACCGGTCATTGTCACGGACACGATAGAGGCTTGTTTGCTGATTTGCGCCACGTTGAACTGCATCCTGTTGGTCAGTGTCAAATAGTCGGAGAAAACAAACGACATCTTGCGTCCATCGTGGATATTGGGGTTGTATGAATTGGATCTGGTGATGCGGAAACGATTGTATCCTGTGTCAATCCATTCGTCAAAGGAATACTCTCCGCTGATGGAGATTTTCTCCGCCTTTCCTCGAACAATAAACTGCTCGTTAGCGAAGTCGTACTGGGAATGATATTTGCTTTCCGCTTTCAGCGAGATTTTGTCCCCCTTGATTTCGATGTTATACATCAAATGCACAGCTTGTGGGATTTCCGGGTCAAAATCTACAATAAAAGGAGAAGTCTTGTACATTTCGTTGGTCACGAAGCTACTGTTGTCGAAGTAGGTCACTTCCATGTTCATCTTCTTAACCACCCGTTCCCGAAGGTTGTATGACTTCATGATGGCAATCTCGTTGGAGAGGTTCTGGGAGTTGCCATAGCTTCCATTGGTCATAATAGCGGTGGGATCCAATGAGTTACGCTGTTCTTTGATCAACACGGTACCCGACACTTGGTAGGCGGGTGCTGTGAAATGGTTGTAAAGCCAGCCTATTCCCAAAGCGACAAGCACAAAGATGAGGAAAAGATACCAGTGGCTCAAGAAAATATAAACCAATCCCTTGATATCAATGGATTGTTCGTCTTTGTTTTGATTTCGATAAGTGGGGGTCTCTTGGAGGTTACTCATGATACCGGATTGTTATTTAAGTTTGTAAACTAAAGTAAATAAGGTGATGCCCAGGGAGGCAATTGACAGCACAGTGGAGTAGGGGAAGGAAGAGAAGCCCCATTGCTTGATCTTCAACGGCTCCACGTAGATGATGTCATTGGGTTTCAGATAATAGTATGGGGAGGAGAGAATGTCAGCCTCGCCGACGTTCAGAGAGACAATCTCGCTGCCGTCGTCGGTACGGCGCACCAACTTCACACTTTCTGTCTTGGCAAAGTTGGAGAGGTTGCCTGCCATAGCCAAGGCTTCAAGAATGCTGATTTCCGATTGATAAACCTTGTATTTTCCCGGCTTGTGTACCTCTCCCAGGATGGTGAGGTCAAAATCAGATAGTTTGACGATCAGGGCGGTCTCTTTCACATATTGGGAAAGGGCCTCCTCAAGCCGTTCTTTCGTCTGCTCCACCGTGAGATTCTTCACTTCAACCAATCCAACGAGGGGATAGTCGATGAAACCATCCTTGTTCACAGTGAACGAGTTCAAGTAAATGGAAGCCTCGGAAGTCATGTTTCCTGTCCGGGTTTCACTGCCGTTCAAAATGCCAGCGTTTCGCTCGTCGATGATGTTGAAAGCACGGATATATAAGTTGTCGCCGGGCTGGATCTTGTAGTCCAGGCTCCTCTCGTTCAAATATTCAACGGACTTGTTCTCAGTGGCCATTTCCATATCCTTCAACAGCAACATCTTTTTCTGCGGAACACAGGAGGAGAAAAAGAAGATGCCTGCAATGACTAACAGACTGACATGGTGTAAAAAAGAAAAACGCTTCATGCTTAATTGTCTCTTATTTGGTTTGCAAATTTATAAAAAAAACAAGATACTCGGATTAATTGTAAATAATTGCCACTTTCTTGACTCCTAAGAGGGGCGTGATGGGCATGTGGCTCTCCAACTGGCAATGGTAGATGCCAGGTTCGTTGATGCTTAACTCTTTGTTGACCGGGAACGTGAAATGGTAGCTGCCGTCCGCCAAAGTGGATTTCCAACTCCCATCGGGGTCTTTCACCCAAAACTTATAACTCTTCGACCTGAATGGATTTCCCTCATTGTCAAAAATCGAGAATACCACCGAAAAATAGTTGTATGCGTAGGTAGAATCAAAGGATACCTCTAAACTTAAATCGTAAGTGGTTGGTTTCTTGATGTCTAATTCGTTTTTCACAAAATCAAACCGCTCCCATCCCGTCGGGGTGAAAGACCGTGACACCAACGTGTTGCCGCCTTTAGACCTCCCACAACCTGACAGCCCTAATAAACAGCAAACACCTATTATTAAAAGAAATCTTTTCATAAGTCCATAATGAGCAGGCAAAGATACGTTTTTTATTTAATAAAGACTCATTTTATCCCCCGAAACAAAAAAAAATCGCTACTTTTGCACTTGGGAAACGAATATGCGTAATACAAACAAAAATCTTGCTGCCAGACAATACGTGGTGATCGGCGTTTTTGCCTTGATCGGTGTTGTTTACCTGCTGAAATTGTTTTCTTTACAGGTGCTTGACAAGTCCTGGGAAAGATCAGCAGAGAACAACGTGTTGCGTTTTGTCACCCAATATCCCGCGCGGGGAAAGGTGTTCGACCGCAACGGAGAGCTGTTGGTGTATAACGAAGCGGTCTATGATCTCATGGTGGTTCCCAGTCAGGTTAAGAACATTGATACTCTGGAGTTTTGCAGGCTGTTGGGCATCTCCAAGGACACTTACGTGGAGCGTTTCGCCAAGGCGTCCAAATACTCAAAAATCAAGTCGTCGATTTTTGTTTCCCAAATCTCCAAAGAGGATTATGCCCATATCGCTGAGATTCTCTACCGTTTTCCGGGTTTCTTTTTCCAGACCCGAACCCTCCGTCACTATCCCAACGCCATCGCCGCCCAGACCTTGGGCGACATCGGGGAGGTGGACCAGGCTGTGCTCGATGCCGATCCCTACTACCGTTTAGGGGACTACGTGGGCAAGTCGGGCATCGAGAAGTTCTATGAAAAAGAGCTCCGGGGCCGGAAAGGTCTGAAAGTGGTGATGGTGGACGTCCATAACCGCGAGAAGGGCAGTTATATGGACGGGCTTCTCGATACCCTGCCTTCGCCGGGGAAAGACATCTACCTCGGTCTTGACGCTCCGCTGCAAGCCTACGGCGAACAGCTCATGCAGGGTAAACGTGGCTCCATCGTGGCCATCGACCCAAAAACGGGGCAAATCCTTGCCTTTGTGTCAAGTCCCACCTATGACCCTAACCTGCTGGTGGGCCGTGTGCGTGGCGAACATTATGCCGAACTGTTGCGCGACGACACCAAACCCCTTCTCAACCGCGCCATCCTCGGTACCTATCCGCCAGGCTCCACTTTCAAGATGGTCAACGGCCTCATCGCCCTGCAAAGCGGCAGCATCACCCCGGCGACCCAGTTCCACTGCAACGGCCCGGGCAGTACCCCCATCCGTTGCACCCACTTCCACGGGGGCTCGCCCGACCTTGCCAACGCCATCGAGAACTCCTGCAACCCTTATTTCTACGAAGCCTTCAAAACCACCATCAACAATCCTAAATTTGGCGGCATCAAGAAAGGCTACGAATACTGGCATCAAATGACCTACAAACTCGGTTTGGGCCATCCCTTCAATACCGACATCCCTTTCGAGAAGTCAGGCAACATCCCTTCGCGGGAATACTACGACTCCATGTATCGCGGGAGCTGGAACTCTGTGACTGTCAGATCGCTGGGTATCGGTCAGGGAGAGATTCTTGTCACCCCGCTCCAATTGGCCAACATCGCCGCCATTATCGCCAACGAAGGGTACTACTATCCCCCTCACCTGATTCGCGCTTTTGGCGACTCCACGGCGATTCCTGAAAACATGACCACCCGGTTGGAGACAGACATCGAGCGCCGGCATTTCCAAGTTATCAAAGCGGGTATGAGAAGTGTGTTTGAAGGCGCGCACGGCACGGCTCGCGGCTCCAAAATCCCTGGTGTCTCGGCAGGTGGCAAGACCGGCACCGCCCAAAACCCCCACGGCGAGAACCACTCGATCTTTATCGCCTTCGCGCCGGTGGAAGACCCCCAAATTGCACTGTCCATCATCATCGAGAACGGCGGTTACGGCTCTACCTGGGCCGCACCCATCGCCTCCCTCATGATGGAAAAATATATAAAAGGTTATTCCGAACGACCCCAAGTGGAGAAACGCATGATGGAAGGGGTCATCAATTATTCTAAAGTCAAATGACCGACCGCAACAGTATCATAGGAAAAGTCGATTGGCCCCTGCTGCTGATGTATTTCGCGCTGGTGCTTATTGGTTGGCTGAGTATCTATTCCGCCGGCATGAGCGGCAGCCATCATCCCATCTACGACCTCTCCCATTTCTCAGGAAAGCAGATGATGTGGATGGGCATCTCCATGGGAGTCGGCTTCATCATCTTGCTCCTCGACGCCAAGTTGTTCGACGCCTTCGCCTTTTGGATCTATGCCATCGTCGTGTCCCTTCTGGTGGTGGTGCTTGTGTATGGTAAGGCTACCAATGGCGCCACCTCGTGGATCGACTTCGGGGGCTTCAAGCTGCAGCCCTCGGAGTTCGCCAAGCTGGGTACTGCCCTGGCCCTGGCTAGTTGGTTGGGTCGGCAGGAAGCCGACTTGCGCGACCGCAAGACACGCCTTGTCTCCTATTTCGTCATCCTCCTCCCTGCCGCCCTGGTACTACTGCAGCACGACGCTGGCTCCGCCCTGGTGTTCGCCTCCTTCATCTTCGTGCTTTACCGTGAGGGTATGCCCGGCGCAGGCTTCATCATGCTGCTCGCCGTCGGGGTTGTGGCCGTGTTCGTGCTCACCTTGGTCTTGAGCAAAAATGTCATGCTTATCGTGCTCGGCGTTCTCTTTGCCCTCACTTTGGCCTACTACCTCCTCAACAAGAAAAAGAATCTGTGGGCTATGGTGGCTGTGTTCGCCGCCTTCTTCGTTCTGGTGTTCGCCGTGGATTACCTGTTTTATCATTTTCTTGAAGACCACCAACGCCTTCGCTTCGAGGTTATCCTCGGCTTGAACGACGATGTCAAGAACGCCGGCTACAACCTCAACCAGTCGAGAATCGCCATCGGTTCGGGCGGCTTGTGGGGAAAAGGTTTCCTGCAAGGCACCCAGACAAAATACGATTTCGTTCCCGAGCAACATACCGACTTTATTTTCTGCACGATAGGAGAGGAGGGAGGCTTCATGGGGACCTTGGCAGTCGTTCTCCTTTATGTCGGAATGCTGATCCATATTGTGAAAATGGCTGAAAGACAACGCTCTTCCTTCAGCCGGGTCTATGGTTACTCCATCGCCGGCATCCTCTTCGTCCACGTCGCCATCAACATCGGTATGACCATCGGTCTGGTCCCGGTCATCGGAATTCCGCTCCCCTTCTTAAGTTATGGCGGATCCAGCCTCCTCGCTTTTACCGTCATGCTGGCCATCTTCTTGAAACAAGATGCCAACAGACTCAACATCTTATAATAAATAACGTGTTTTTGCGTTACAATTTTGAAAGAAGGATTATTATGAAAAAAATAACACTATTCTGTATATTTTGTTTTTTATGTCAATATGCTTTTCCTCAAGTGGTAAATCCTTTGGCGGATCTGCCATCAGATACAATCTATGTCATTGACTCCGTTGACTATCTTCCTGATAGCCTTGAGCTTTACGAAGAGCAGAGAGCGGCGGATTTCAAAGAGGCCAACGAGGATTTCAAGGAGTCGGAAGTGATGAAGATGCTCGAGTCACTCGGAAGCATTCCCTATTTTGGCGAAGACTATCTCCATCTCGACTCGTCGCAAATGAACATCTATGGCTATGATCATGGTGAGATTCCGGTTTTTGACGATAGCGTGTATATGGAGCGCATCGAGTATCTCGCCAGTCAAACCACTCTTCCCCTGGTTTATAACGCCCAAGTGAAACGCTTCATCGACCTCTACGCCGTGAAACGCCGTGCTTTGACCGGTCGGTTGCTTGGCTTGTCGTATATCTATTTCCCGTTGTTTGAGGAGACCCTCGACCGCTACAACATGCCTCTTGAGCTGAAGTACCTTGCGGTGATTGAGTCGGCGCTGAATCCTTCGGCAGGCTCCCGAGCCGGCGCGAAAGGCCTTTGGCAGTTCATGTATGGCACCGGAAAACAATATGGCCTCAAATCCACTTCCTTGGTGGAGGACCGCTACGACCCCATCAAGGCCACTGAGGCGGCTTGTCTCTACATGCAGGATTTATATAATAGGTATAAGGACTGGTTCCTGGTGCTAGCTGCCTACAACTCGGGTCCCGGCACCGTCAACAAAGCCATCGTCCGTGCGGGAGGTGTCATGGATTACTGGGCCATCTGGCCTTATCTCCCCAACGAGACCAAAAGCTATGTCCCTTCTTTCATCGCCGTCAACTATGTCATCAGCTACGCCCGCGAACACAATCTCTATCCCATCAACCCCGGCCTGCTTTTGAGCGGTACCGACACCGTCACGGTTCACGATTACCTCGCTTTCGATCAAATCACCGAGACCATCGGAGTGCCTTTGGAAGACCTCAAGTTCTTTAACCCGCAGTTTGTCAAGGAGGTTGTCCCCGCCAACGATTCCACCTCCTATATCTTGAGACTCCCTACTCCGTACGCCCTTAAATATGTGCAACACGAACAGGACATCTACGCTCATAAAACCCAAAAAGCCATCGAGAAAGAGAAGATCCTGAAAGAGGTCAGCAAGGTAAGCGACCGGACCGTCCACACCGTAAAGAAAGGGGAGACCCTCAGCGCCATCGCCAAGAAATACCACGTCAGCGTTTCCAACCTCAAGAAATGGAACAATTTGAGGCGCGATGCCATCTCCGTGGGACAGAAACTGACCCTTTACACCTCCGGGGCTCCTATGGCGACCTCCTCCACCAACTCTACCCCACAAGGGTCCACTGCCCCGAAATACTATGTCGTGAAAGCGGGCGACACCCTGGCCTCCATCGCCAAGAAATACCATGTCTCCGTGAAGGAAATCAAGAAATGGAATAAATTAAAGTCCGATAAAATCACTGTCAAACAGAGACTCCGCGTCTCATAAAAAACAAGTTATGCCATGAAAAGAATCAGTTCCATATCAATGGTCCTCCTGGCATTGGCCATGCTTCTTGCCAGTTGCGACAACAAAGAAAGGCTCAATAAAAAGGACCGCTCTTCTGGCGGCACCTCTGAGATTTTGGTGGTCACTCAAAACGATGAGCAATGGGAAGGCATGATCGGCGATACCATTCGCGCCTTCTTCCTCCAAGCCCAGTATGGTTTGCCTCAAGAAGAGGCTTTGAAGAAGCTCTCTCACATCAAAGTGAGCGGCTTCAACGACATGTTCAGGAAACACAAGTGTCTCCTCCTGGTGGAAATAGATCCCAATGTGAAGAAGCCTACTGTCGAGACCGGCGAAGACCTTTGGTCGGCTCCCCAAAGAGTGTTTAAGATCATCGCTCCCGACCGCACCTCCTGGTGCGCCACCTTCAACGAGCACAAGGAGGCGTTTCTGGTTATGTACGACAAAGTGGAACGTGACCGTGTGATGTCGATACTCCGCCCCTCCAACGACACCAAGATTACCCAACGTATCAAAGAGAAACTGGGTTTCAACATGACCATCCCCGCTGGTTTTTCCATTCTGAAAGACGAACCTGATTTTATGTGGATAAGCAAGGAGCTGGAAAAGAGCAGCTTCGGAATCTTCATCTACACCACTCCCTACAAGGACACCATGCAACTCGAACTGAATAGCCTCGTCACGGTGCGTGACCGCTTTCTCCAAAAATACGTGCCAGGTCCCTCCAACGGCTCTTTCATGACTACCGACAAGGAGAATGTCCCTCCCATGCTGAACTATGTCTCCAATTATCCCACCGGTTTCGCGGCGGAGATGCGGGGCTTGTGGTGCCTGGTGGGTGACTATATGGGTGGCCCTTTCATTTCCTACTCCTTTCACGATGAGAATACCGGCAACCTGGTAACCCTCGAAGGCTATGTGTATTACCCGAATCAAAAAAAGCGTGACGACCTGTTGCAGCTTCAGTCCATCCTCTATAGCGTCAACTTCGATAAGGAATGACCGAATGGTTCAAGATGAAGGAGGAGGAGGGAAGGACCTATGTGTTTGACCCGCTCCGGAAAAGGTATGTCAAACTAACTCCCGAAGAGGAGGTCCGGCAGAAAGCGCTGTTTCTCCTGGTGGAGCATCTTGGATTTCCCTCAGGCCTGGTTGCGGTGGAGTATTCCGTCAAGGTCAATGGCCTCGACAAACGTTGCGATGCCGTGGTGTTCGGCAACGACGGCTCTCCCCTCATGATCCTCGAATGCAAGGCGGCCTCGGTGAAAATCACCCAAGACACCCTGGATCAAGCTGTCAGATACTACTCGGCCCTGCAGCCGCGTTATCTCATGCTTTATAATGGCATAGATTGCTATTGCTTCCAAGTCCACGACGGCACGTTAACTCCCATGGACCATCTTCCCTCTAATGCGGAATGCGGAATTCGGAATGCGGAATGATTTCTGCCCGCAAGGCTATTCCGCATTCCGAATTCCGAATTCCGCATTAAAAAATGGCCGCCAACCCGAAGGTCGGCGGCCTGCCATTATGAAGATAAAAAAACAACTGTTTTCAAATTGTGACGGAGGCTAACCGCATTTGGAATGTCCGCAGTTGGTGCATAGCATGCAACCGTCCTGGTAGATGAGGGTGTTCTGCCCGCACGACGGACAGGTCTTGCCGGTCATCTTGGTGCCGTTGGGGATGTATTTCTTCAAGGCTCTCACGATGCCGTTCTTCCAAGTGTTGATGTTGTCTTCCTCCACGGTAAGGTTCTGCACCAGTTCGATGACGTAGTTGATGGGCATTCCGTGGCGCAGGATGCCTGAAATAAGCTTGGCGTAGTTCCAGTATTCTTTGTTGAACATCCGTGAGAGCGCCTGGATGGTGACGGGGTACCCGCCTTTGTCGAGATACTGGAAGTCGTATCTTGAGGTCTCCCCCTTGTTCTTCTCACGGATGATTTTGCCTTTTTCCACATAAGGAGGAAGGAAGAACTCGTCGGCGTTGCCTAAGAAGATCTCGTAGGGCTTGTCGTGGAGCTTGCCCACGAAAGCGATCCATTTTTCGTAGTTGTTCTGAAAGCGCACCACATCGCATTCGAGCTCTTTGGGGCGTTGGGGTGCGGAAGTCATTTTGATGTCGAGGGGACGACCCGCGGCATCGGCGGCGGCCTTTTTCTCCTCTTTTTTCTTGTCGTCTTTGGCGACCAACACGCCGTCGCGGGAGCCGTCGCGGTAGATGGTCATGCCTTTGCAACCGCATTCCCAGGCGGTCATGTAAATCTTGCTCACCAGTTCCTCGGTGGTCTCTTTGGGGACGTTCACTGTGACGCTGATGGAGTGATCGACCCATTTCTGCATGCTGCCCTGCATCTTCACCTTGCTCACCCAGTCGATGTCGTTGGCGGTGGATTTGTGGTAAGGCGACAGGGCGATGACTTCTTTCAGCTTTTCGTCGTCGTAATTCATCACCTCTTCCACGTTGTAGCCGTTGACTTGCAGCCAGGTAAGGAACTTGTGGTGGAACACGTTGTACTCTTCGAAGGCGTTGCCCACGCTGTCGATGAAAGTGGGCTTGGTGTCTTTGTCGTTGGCGTTGACTTTGCGGCGGCGCTTGTAAACCACCATGAACACCGGTTCAATGCCGGAGGTGGTTTGGGTGCAGAGACTGACGGAACCGGTAGGGGCGATGGTCAGCATGGCGATGTTGCGGCGTCCCACCTTGGTCATCTTTTGGTACAGCTCTTCGTCGATGCCGCGCAACCGGTTGATGAAGGGGTTGTTTTCCTCGCGCTTGGCGTTGTACATGGGGAAACAGCCTCTCTCCTCGGCGAGGTTGACGGAGGAGCGGTAAGCTTCGTGGGCCAGCAGCTTCTGCACTTCGGTGGAGAAGGCGATGGCCTCGTCGGAGGCGTAGCGTTTGCCCAAGGCAGCCAGCATGTCGCCCTCGGCGGTGATGCCGATGCCCGTCCTTCTTCCCTGAAGGCATTTCTCTTTGATGTTTTTCCAGAGATTCATCTCAATGCGTTTCACCTCCGGGTCTTCGGGATCGGATTCGATTTTCTTCAGGATGCCATCCACTTTTTCGATTTCAAGATCCACGATGTCGTCCATCATACGTTGGGCGATGGCCACGTGCTTGGAGAACAGCTTGCTGTTGAACCTTGCTTCGGGGGTGAAGGGGTGATCGACGTAACTGTACAGGTTGATGGCTAACAAACGGCAGCTGTCGTAGGCGCACAGCGGAATCTCTCCACAGGGGTTGGTGCTGAGGGTGCGGAATCCGAGGTCGGCGTAGCAGTCGGGAATGGATTCGCGTAGGATGGTGTCCCAAAACAGGACGCCAGGCTCAGCCGACTTCCAGGCATTGTGGATGATTTTTTGCCACAGCTTGCGCGCATCGACTTCTTTGGTGAAAGTGGGATTCGGCGCATCGATGGGGTATTGTTGGATGAAGGGCTTGCCTTCTCTGACGCATTGCATGAATTCATCGGTGATTCTCACCGAGACGTTGGCATTGGTGATTCTGCCTTGGGTCATCTTGGCGTCGATGAAAGCCTCCGAGTCGGGATGCTTGATGCTGATGCTCATCATCAAGGCACCGCGCCGTCCATCTTGCGCCACCTCTTTGGTGGAGTTTGAATACCGTTCCATAAAAGGCACAATGCCTGTCGAGGTCAAGGCGCAGTTCTTCACGGGACTGCCTGCTGGACGCAGCTGCGACAGGTCGTGCCCCACACCACCCCGGCGTTTCATCAGTTGCACCTGCTCTTGGTCGATCTTCATGATGCCTCCGTATGAGTCGGAACTTCCCTTGTTGCCAATGACGAAGCAGTTGGAAAGCGACGAAATCTGGAAGTCGTTGCCGATGCCCGCCATGGGACTGCCTTGCGGAACGATGTACCTGAAGTCTTTCAATACCTCGAAAACCTCTTCCTCCGTCAAAGGGTTCGGATATTTTCGCTCAATGCGTGCGATTTCCCGAGCGATGCGGTGGTGCATGTCGTCGGGAGTCAATTCATAAATGTGTCCGTCGCTATCCTTGAGCGCGTATTTGTTGGCCCAAACGTCTGCTGCCAACGAGTCGCCGTGAAAGTATTCCTTGGCGGCGCTCTTGACCTCGTCGGTGGGGAAGATGTGGTAGGCTGGCTTCTCCTCGGCGCACACCACCTCCGCAGGGGCTGCCTCTGAGGTGGAAGGACGCTCGATCAGCTGCACGTTCTCCTGCTCCGACAACGCCTTTTCGCCAAAGCTGACACTTTGCCGTGCCTCCAATATCTTGTCATGCCCCGATTTGGGTTCTATGCCAGTCTCTTCTATCGGTAGATCACTAAACAAAGTCTGCTCAACAACTGATGGCCGACGCTTGGTTTTCATATCTTGCTTATAATTAGTGTTTTAGAATTGACGATTAAATAAAATCATCCGCTCAAATTGCGATGGCTAAAATAGCAAAGAGATAGGAATCAAGCACGAAAAAAACCTTATTTTATCCAATCATTTTATCAACAGCCAGTGTTGAAAAAAAGATGGGCTTTGAAGGGGCGAACTCAGAAATCCAAATTGAAGGATAGGTAGAACCGAGGCTTTTTGTTGATATGCCCATCCTCAACACCCCAGGCCATATCGCCTCTGACGAAGTAGCCGAACAAGGTGGTTCTGACCCCAAAGCCCAAGCCACCTACAATAGGCTCCTTCATTTCCGTCACGCTGATGTCGAGGTTCCCGTCATGGTAATGCGAGGTGAACAGGGAATTGTTTGGGTCGTAAGGGTTCCATCCGGTCCAAGCTGTGCCGATGTCGCCAAAAGCTACCAACTGGAAGTTCTTGATAAACTGCATGTTGATGGGACGGTCGAGCAGATAGCTGAACACGGGGAAACGCAACTCGCTGTTGAGAACCACGAAGTTGTTTCCGTTACGGATGTTCTGCTGGAAGCCCCGCATGTTGGTGGCCAGGGTTTGGTAGGCATAGTTTTGGGTGTAGTCGATGGGGGTCCCGTTATTGAAAGATGCCAAGATCCAGTTGTCCACACCGCCCATGTAATAGATGAGTTTGTTCTGCCCGAAGGAGCTGCTTCCCGCAATGCGGTTCGCCCAAATGAAGTTACGGTGAATCCGGGTGTAATGGCGGAAATCAAGGCCCACGACCACCAGGTTGCTGGTTTCTTTCTTGATGGTTTGATAGTACTCGGCAAACAGTTTGCCCCTTGATCCGACATAGATATTGGTTTGCAGTTTCTTGGAGTTGTCGTAAACCAGCTCTGTCCTAACGCCTCCCAGGTTTTCCACCACGTTGCCGTCGGCGAGGCTGTAACCATCCACGGCCAGGTTTACCCGCTTGTCGCGTCGGTAAATGGCAGTGCCCCTCAGACTTAACGTCTCGTTGAAGGGATAGCTCAAAGTGTAAAACACCTCGTTGGTAAAGGTGCGTGAATAATAGGTGGAGGAGTAGTCGGTCACATAGCGATGGAAGGTCAAGCTTTTGTCGAGGCGCTTGCTCAAGTCCCTGAACCTCAGCACGTACTCATTGTTAATCAGCGACATGTTCAGCTTGACTCCGAGGTCGATCTTATAGTCCTCCATCAGGTCGGCCATCGTGGTTCCCATGAACACGTTGAAGCCGGAATTAAGGTAAATGGCCGCGCCATTGCCGCTGAACGGCTGGTAGCTGTAATTCATGTAGCTGAAGTCCATTTGGCTGGTCATCTCGTTGATAAACAGCTCCACATAGTAGTTCCTCGCCCTGATGACGGTGTCTTTTTTGGCAACCAGCACCTCCTCCGAACTCTGGAGGTCGGGGATGCTATCGCCGATGAACGTGCTGGTTTTCTTCCTCCGAGGTGCCCGGTAGCTGTTCTTGAACCGGTGTTCTGTGGTCTTTTCCTGGGCCTTTGTTGCTGCTTTCCTTTTTTCCAAGATTCGCTGTTGGGCGTAAGGACTCATCTGACGGATTCCGGCTCCCTGGGCCCCGGGACGGTAATAGGCGGTGTAAACCTTTTGCCCCTGATGGTCGGGCAACAGCATCACGAGTTTCTTCTCACGGGGGTTGTAGGAGTAGTCGATGATGCTGGACGAATAGTCCGTCAAAGGCTTGCTGATAGTGAAGTATCGATAATGCACCGCAGTGTCGATATAATGCACGGCGCTGTCGAAATAGGCCTCGTAAAGATTATAATAACCGGTAGAGTCGTTCAGGTAAAACAGCTTGTTGCCGTTGAAGGTCTTAGGATGGATGCTGTTTGAGATCACCTGACGGGTCAGATTCCTTAACTGCTCGCCCTTCCCGGCATAGTCGTAGGAAAACAGGTTGAACTGCTTAGGCTGGGATACAGGAGTTGTCTGAGGCTCCATCGACTCGGTGGTCCGGTTGGAGCTAAAGATGACTTGCCGGTCGTCGGAAGTGAATACCGGGGAAAGGTCGGTGTAGAAGTCGTCGGTAAGCTGCTCCACGGTGTTGGAGAAGAGGTTATAGACAAAGATGTCAGGTTTGCCGTTGCGGGTGGCGGCCAATACGATTTTACGGTCCTTATGGGCGTATGAGAACGATGTGATCTTTTGGAATTCAAATAGATAGGTCTTTCCAACCTTTTGGGTGCCCAGGTCGAGGTTGCACAATTGTAGCTTGCCCTCTTCTTCGATGATGAAGGAGAGGATGCCGCCCGCGGGATGCCAAGCCAGTAGCGGAAAGGAGGTGTCCACCCAGGTGTCGGAGCGATAACCTGTCTTGAACAACCGTTCCTTTTTTCCCGTTTCCAAATTCTCCACCCAAACACATATACGGCCCTCGTCGTTGCTGACGTAGGCAATGCGCTTGCCGTCGGGACTGACCTCTGGCTCGGTGAAAGTGCGGTATTTCCGGTATTTCAAAGCCATGACTTCCTCGGGGGCTTTCTGCGCCATCTGGCGGTAACGCTCATGGTAGAACTCGTACCATTGTTTAATCAATTGGTTGTATTTCACTCCAGTGACGTAGAGCAGGGCCTTCTTCACGTTCTGGGTGTTTTCCGCCAATGTCAGAATGTCGTTGAAAGCGTTGGTGCCGTATTTTTCCTCAATGAATCCCCAAAACGAGTATCCGGCAATCACCGCATCCATGTCGGTCAAATGGTTGATTTTCTTGTAGTCTCCCGAAAGAATGCCGCATTGCAGCCGGTGTTCCTTGAAACTGTCCCAGTCGTCGGTGAGATAAGCGCAAATGCCGTCCTGGAACCATTGGGGGATGTCGTACCGATACGAACTTTTGATTTGCGAACCGATGGAGACACCGTTCATCACTTGACTCAGCAGCAACTTCGCGACGCCTTCCTTGATTTGTTGCTCAAAATCGATATAATTACCATTAAAATATAGTAATATCTTTGAACCAACGATTTTCGTGACACCGCCGGTGTTGCCCATTTCCTCCTCCTCGGTGTTGAGGTTGCTTTGTTTAAGGTCACCTAAGCTGTTGAAAACCAGGAACTGTACCTTTTTTTTGAAGTGGTTCCCGAAGCGTTTTTCCATCAGGGGTATTTCTTTTTTGGAGTACTCCAGCACATAGTTGGCGAGGTCGTCGCCTCCTTGGTAATAATACACGTCGAAGGCGGGGTGGCTGAGGTACGACCAGTGGAAGTCTTTCCACTGCACCCGGTTCTTGCCGAACTCCATGTTCATGCCGTTGTAAAACTGGGCATGGCACAAGGAAGAGGCGGCTGTCAGCATCACCAACAGCAGCCAGTGAAAGAATCGGTTCGTTTTCGGGGTCATGTCGAGTTTTTCCAAAAAGCGCACAAAGATAAGGAAATATCCGTATTTTTGCCCAACAATTTATCAACTGAATAACTGAACAACTGAATAACTGATTAACTGATTAACTGAAAACTCCCATGCTCTCATTCGAAACCTTCGTGTTCAATCCCTTTTCGGAGAACACCTATATTATTTATAGTGCGACCGGTGAATGTATCATTGTGGATCCTGGATGTGCGACCTCTGCCGAGGAGGAACGGCTCTTTGGTTTCATCGACAGCCATCGGCTGAAACCCTTGATGATTGTCAATACCCACGGACACGTGGATCATGTGGTGGGCAACAATGCCGTGAAGCATCGCTATGGTATTCCTGTGGTGGCCCATCCCGACACGAAAGCCGACTTCACCCAAGCCAAGCGCCAGGCGGTGTGGCTGGGTTTCCATTTGGCAGGCGACATCGACTTGCCCGACAAGGAATTGTCCGACGACGAAGAGATCCGTCTGGGCGACGACATCGTGGAGGTGATTTGCACCCCGGGTCACGCCCGGGGAAGTGTCAGCTTGTACGCCCCTGTCGAAGGCTGGGTCTTCACGGGTGACGCCTTGTTCAATCGCAGCATTGGGCGCACCGACCTCCCCGGAGGCGATTATGCGACCTTGCGTGAGTCCATCCGCACAAGGTTGTTCTCCCTTCCTGACAATACCGAGGTCTATTGCGGTCACGGCGACGCCACCACCATCGGCGAGGAAAAAGATTTCAATCCCTACGTGGCATTGTAAAACCTTTGAGGCTGTGCTTTTTTTGTTGATTCATTCAAAATAAAAACTTACTTTTGCGCCGCAAATCATCGAATCTTTAAATCTTTAAATCTTTAAATTAAAATATCGAATCATGATCGAGAAAATCACGTCATCACAGCAGGCTATGGACCTCGAAGCCAAGTACGGTGCCCATAACTACCACCCGCTGCCGGTCGTCCTCGCCAAAGGCAAGGGCGCCAAGGTGTGGGATGTCGAAGGCAAGGAATACTTCGACTTCCTGTCAGCTTACTCCGCAGTCAACCAAGGCCACTGCCATCCGGCCATCATCAAGGCCATGACCGACCAGGCCGAGCGCCTCACCCTCAGCAGCCGCGCTTTCTACAACGACGCGCTGGGTGTCTGGGAAAAATATGTCACTGAGTACTTCGGCTACGACAAGGTGTTGCCGATGAACTCCGGCGCCGAAGCCGACGAGACGGGCCTGAAGCTCGCCCGCCGCTGGGGTGTGGTCAAAAAAGGCATCCCGAACGACAAAGTGAAGATCGTCTGCTGCGAAGGTAACTTCCACGGTCGTACCATCACCTTCTTCACCATGACGACCGCCCCCGAGAGCTATGCCAACTACGGCCCCATGACTCCCGGCTTCATCCGTATTCCTTACAACGACCCCGATGCTCTTGAGAAAGTGCTTGAGAAAGAAGGCAACGAAATTGCTGGTTTCCTGCTGGAGCCCATCCAAGGCGAAGCTGGCGTGTATGTCCCCGATGATGGCTACCTGAAGAAGTGCTACGACATCTGCAAGAAGTACAACGTGCTGTTCATGGCCGATGAGGTGCAGACCGGTATCGGCCGCACCGGCAAGATGTTTGCCTGTGACCACGAGGGTGTACGCCCCGATATGATTACCATCGGAAAGGCCCTCAGCGGCGGCGTACTGCCCGTTTCCGCTGTCCTGGCCGACGAC
>CACZQL010000051.1 GCA_902783365.1 uncultured Bacteroidia bacterium
AGAGCGCCAGTGCTGTGTTCACGAGCGAGCTTCTTGTAAGCGCCATAGAGGTAACCGATCTCACGGCCGCCAACGCCGACGTCACCAGCAGGTGAGTCTTGGTCAGCACCGATGTTTCTCCAAAGTTCATACATGAAAGCCTGGCAGAAACGCATGATCTCAGCGTCAGACTTGCCCGTCGGGTCGAAGTCAGCACCACCCTTACCACCGCCGAGAGGCAGGTTGGTCAGGGAGTTCTTGAAGATCTGCTCGAAGCCCAAGAACTTCAGCATGGACACGTTGACAGCCGGGTGGAAACGGAGACCGCCTTTGTAAGCGCCAAGGGCGGCATTGTATTGCACACGGTAACCGAGGTTCACCTGAACCTGGCCTTTGTCGTCAACCCAAGTCACACGGAAAGTGAAGATGCGGTCAGGTTCAACGAGACGCTCAACGATCTTCGCAGCTTCAAATTCAGGATGCTGGTTGTAAACTTCCTCGATGGATTCGAGAACTTCGCGCACTGCCTGTAAATACTCTTTTTCGCCTGGATGTTTAGCCTCCAGAGCGGTCATGATTTCATTTACTTTCATTGATTTGTTTGATTATTAAAAGGTTTTGTTAAACAAAAAATTGTTTCCAATGATTATTTCGGTGCAAAGGTAACACTTTAATTCTTACAAACAAATTTTAAACTAAAATATTTTCCTAGCCCGTAAATTATTCGTCGCCCACCCACTCGCCGTACTCGTAAACGGCCACTCGCGTCACCGTGCCATCCGGATTGTAATAGGTCTCCCTCCCATGCTTCACATTGTCCACATAATTGGTAACCAGACATTTGTAACCAGAATGCTCGTAACTCGTCTGCACTCCAGTCCCCTTGTCAAAGTCCGCCGTGGCAGCCAAATTCCCGTCCGCATAAAAAATCATCCACTTGCCATCCATCATGTCATCGACATACTGCCCCTCCTGAAACAGACGCCCGTTATCGAACCATCGCTTAAAGGCGCCATTCAGCATTCCCTGCGAATAATAACCCTCCGACGCCAAGCCTCCAATCAAAAAATAAGTCCGGCTTACACTGTCCTGAAGCCCCGCCTTATACCAACTCTCCTCCATGAGGTTGCCGTTCTCATACCAACGCCTCAGCTGCCCCTCCATCTTGTTGTCCTTGTAGGTGGCCTCCAACTGAGTCTTGCCATTGGGGAAAAACCAAGCGCACACCCCGTCGAGCTTGCCATCCACATACACCAGCCGCGACTTCATCGTGCCGTCTGCATAATAATCCTTCTTCACCTCGGCCTTGTCGCCGCAACCCATGAGCGACAACAACAGGCAACCTGCCACCAACCCCAGATGCCAACACCTTTCAATCTTCATTGCGAGTAATAATTGGTTTCAGCTCAATAGCCTGATTGTCAAATTGATAGATACTCCAATACCGATTCTCCAAGCCATTGCTGTGACGGGTCTTATTAAAGTAGTATCTCGAATGCATCAATGGCAAATGATAATACGGCAAGCAGTCCATCGGATGACTGCCGAACTGCATCAGGGCATTCAGGAAATACCAACCCACGTCGAAGCCCTCAAAAGCGTAATCCATCGGCTCACTCTCATACCGCAACCGGAAATCGTCCACGAACTTCATCACCGCAGAGTCGTTGTAGTCCACAAAATGATCCTCAAAATAAATGGCATTCATGTTCAACAGGTTCTCCACCAAAAGGTTGTCGAATTCCTCCCAACTGGGAAGGCCAATCAAAGTGATGGGGTATTTCTGCGCCGACTTATTTATAGTATTCAATACTTTTGTAGCAAAAACAATATCATCCCCGTAGGCAATCAAAATATTGTCCCTGCCGGAGGAGAGGCTTTCCTTGAAGGCGTTGATTTCGGAATCCTTGAAGGAGTAGCGCTGGAAGTGGTTCTCGAAGTAGGTGATGCCGTCGGGATGTTCCTTCAACGACTTGGTGGAGAGGATCTTCCCTTCCATCTCAAGGGTGGAGAGGGTTTTCTTTCCCATCTTTCTACGGCGGCTTTCCTTGGCGATGATGTCGAGCAACTCGGCATTGGTGAGTTCAACCTCCGGAGGCACCGAGGTGGCCAGGGTGGCTTCGAGGGTGTTGACCAGCACGCTGTCCGCCTTGGCGGAGTTTCCATCCACCAACAGGCTCACTTTGGCCTTGGGATATTGGGTTTGGAGCAGCCGTTTCAGCTCAGAGATCATGGCCATTTGGTTGGGTTTCAGTTTGACCACGAACGGGGCATCCGAGAGGATGCTTTCTCGCTCCGACATCGGGTTGACGATCATGGTACTGGACTCGGCGGCGTATTCCTGAACGATGGCGAACGACTTGCTGAAGAAAGGCCCGATGATGATATCGACAGGGTTGTCCCGCAGTTTTTTGACGGCTTCCTGGGCACCGGCGGTGTTTTCGGTGACATCGATGACGGTGAGGTCGAGGCGCAGACCATGATTCTGGGTGAGCGAATCGACCGCCATCATGAATCCTTCGTAGAACTGGAGGAATTTCAGGGCTCTCGACTTCTTCGTTTTTTCGATTCTGTCTTTGGAGGTA
This sequence comes from uncultured Bacteroidia bacterium, assembly GCA_902783365.1. Taxonomy (GTDB): domain Bacteria; phylum Bacteroidota; class Bacteroidia; order Bacteroidales; family F082; genus Limimorpha. The sequence goes on from CACZQL010000051.1 coordinate 2,565, forward strand.
TCGAGTTTATCGATCTCATTCAGATAGAGCGGGGTCAGCAGGGCGACGCGATAAGTCCGGTCGGCGTTGCGATAGGAGGCGAAGCATTCGTCGGGCTGGTCGTCCTCCGCGAAGAGCAAGGCGTCGAAAGGTATTTCCTCGTTGGCGACGGGTTCGTCGGAAGGCTGGTCATCGGGCGACTGCGGGTTATCCTCCTCGTGAATGGAGATGGGAACCACCATCACGGAAGGGTTGTCGGAGGGTTGCTGGCCGTCGTGGCCGGTGGGGTGCTCATCGTTTCCGGAAGGCTCGGGAGTAACGGGGTTTTGAGCCACCGTGCCGGCCTCTGAAGCGTTTTCGGCTGGGATCAGGATTCTCTGTCCCGCAAACACCATGGAGCCTACCGAGGGGTTCATCATACGGAACTCCTCGATTTCCACGTTGAGGGTACGGAGCAGCTTCTTGGTGCGTTCGGTTTTCTTCACCTCATAAACCCTGTACCCGTCACCATCGTCGGCTCCCTCGATATGAAGCTGGAAAGGTTGAGTCCCTTGGGGTTCTTCCTCTTTGGGTTCCTCTACTTGTGGGGCTTCCTCTTTGGGTTCCTCCACATAGGGAGTATCCGTATCAGGTTCCTCTGTTTGAGGTTCTTCGATTTTTACGTAGGGAATACCAATCACCATGTCGGCTTTCAGGCCATCGGCAAGCTCGGGATTGAGTCTGACGATTTCTTCCTGATCGACATGGTACGCCTTAGACAGCGCATAAAGGGTCTCCCCTTTTTTCACATGGTGCATATAGAACTGTTTGTTCCCGACGGTGATGATTTTCTTGGCGATTTCAATCTGCACTTCTTGCGCGAAAAGCACCGTTGGAACCGCCAGAAGGAGTCCCATCAACAAGCACCCGAATAATATTCTTTTCTTCACGATTTTATCCACTTTCAACTTTCCACTTTCAACTTTCCACTTCCACTTACTCCCACTCAATGGTCGCCGGAGGTTTCGACGAAATGTCGTAACACACGCGGTTAACCCCTTTCACCTTATTAATTATATCGTTCGACACCTTGGCCATGAATTCGTAGGGGAGGTGAACCCAGTCGGCGGTCATGCCGTCGGTGGAGATCACCGCGCGCAGGGCGATGGTGTATTCGTAGCTTCGCTCGTCACCCATCACGCCCACCGACTTCACGGGCAGCAGGATGGTGCCTGCCTGCCAGATGCTGTCGTAGAGGTTGTCGGCCCGTTCGTTGGGATAAGAGGCGCTGGGCAGGTCGCAGGGCCAGTTCCGGAGGCCTTTGATGAAGATGTCGTCGGCATCGCGCAGGATACGCAGCTTTTCTTCGGTAACCTCGCCGAGGATGCGGATGCCCAGACTTGGACCCGGGAAAGGATGACGCCCGATGAGTTCACGCTTGATGCCCAGAGAGCGGCCCACACGGCGCACCTCGTCCTTGAAGAGGGTGCGCAGCGGCTCCACAATCTTGAGGTTCATCTTCTCGGGGAGGCCGCCCACGTTGTGGTGCGACTTGATTTTGCAGCTCGGGCCGTTCACGCTCACGCTCTCGATGACATCGGGATAGATGGTGCCTTGGGCGAGCCAGCGGGCGCCGTCGATCTTTTGGGCCTCGGCATCGAACACCTCGATGAAGGTGGAGCCGATGGCCTTGCGCTTGGCCTCGGGGTCGGTGACACCTTCCAGTTTCTTGAGGAACAGCGGTCCGGCATGGACGCCGACCACGTTGAGTCCCATCTCCTTGTAGGAGTCGAGCACTTCCTCGAACTCGTTTTTGCGGAGCAGACCGTTATCAACGAAGATGCAGGTGAGGTTGCTGCCGATGGCTTTGTTGATGAGCACGGCGGCCACGGTGCTGTCCACACCGCCCGAGAGTCCCAGGATGACCTTGTCATCGCCCAGCTGCTTTTTCAGCGCCTCCACGGTGTTGTCGATGAAGGAAGCCGGGGTCCAGTCGCCCTTGCATCCGCAGATGCCGAGGGCGAAGTTGGCAAGGATTTTCGAACCTTGTTCGGTATGGAACACCTCGGGATGGAACTGCACGGCGTAGGTGTCCTCGCCCTCGATGGTGTAGGCGGCGTTCACCACGTCGTTGGTAGAGGCAATGACACGGGCGCCCGCGGGCAGTTTGGCGATGGTGTCGCCATGGCTCATCCACACATGACTGGTCTTAGCCACGCCTTGGAACAAGGGGTTGTTCTCCTCCCCCACCGTCAGCAAGGCACGACCGTATTCACGGGCAAGGGAGCCGTTGACCTCGCCACCGAAATGATGGGCCAAATACTGGGCGCCATAACAGATGCCCAGCAGCGGCAACTTCCCTTTGATCCCTTCCAGATTCACTTGGGGGGCCTTCTCGTCGCGGACCGAAAACGGACTGCCACTCAGGATGACGCCTTTGACCTGCGCGCCGAGGACGGGAATCTTGTTGTAAGGATGGATTTCGCAATAAACGTTAAGCTCACGCAACCGGCGGCCAATCAGCTGGGTCACCTGCGAGCCAAAGTCAAGGATGAGGATCATTTCTTGCATACCCGTATTTTTTGCGCAAAATTATGCTTTTTTTATGGAAAGAAACACGTTTTATTCTTATTTTTGCCAAATAAACCATTTATAAAACTAAACTGATGGGCATAATATTGTTGGCTTTGGCGGTTCTTCCGGTCATCTTCTTGATGATTTACATTTATCGGCAGGACAAATACGAGAAAGAGCCTCTTGGGCTCCTGATTCTTTCATTTGTGGGCGGCATGCTTTCCATCCCGATGGTGCTATATGGCGCCATCCCCCTGGTGGAGAGCTTCTTCTATTCCGAGTCGGTGTTCTATTCCGCTTTCGTAGAGGCTGCCTTCGTCGAGGAGTTGTGCAAGTTCATTGTCCTGTTCCTGCTGATTTGGTGGAACAAAAACTTCAATGAATATATGGACGGAATTGTCTATGCCGTGTTTGTGGGCTTGGGATTTGCCTGCATCGAGAACATCCTCTATGTGTTTGGAGGAGGCATCGGCACGGGCATCGTGCGGGCCCTGCTCTCCGTGCCGGGACATTTCCTCTTCGCGGTGGCGATGGGCTATTTCTTCGCTTTGGCCAAATTCGAAAAGAAAGGGCGCGGCTGGTACCTGCTCCTCAGCCTGTTGGTACCGGTGTTGTTCCACGGCCTCTTCGACTATCTGCTGATGATCAACGATTATATCCCGCCATTCCTTTCCACCATCATCCTGATTCTCTTCATTGTGGGCGACATCTACCTTTGGAAGATCGGCATCAAATACATTCGCCGTCACCAAGCAAGCTCCCAATTCAAGGACATGGATCCCATCGCCTCGGTTGAAACGACGCCTTACTCCGAGGACCCGGAATACAAGCATATCGACTGGGACGCGGGAAACAAGTATTGAGATTTCATAAACTTCAGTCGATAATCGTTTTCTTTTTTTTATCTTTGCACCATAAAACTTTTTCATTATGGCACTCAATTGTGGAATCATTGGTTTGTCAAGCACAGGAAAGACAACCATATTTAATTGCATATCAAATACCAAGGCAGAAGTTGGTTTTGCCTCGAAGTCGAATATCGGAATGTGTGAGGTGGTGGATGACCGTCTCAAGCTCATCGACAACATCTCGCATTCCAAGCGCATCGTGCCCGCCACGGTGGAGATTGTGGACCTTCCCGGACTGAGCAAAGGCGGTCAGGGAGTGGGCAACAAGCTGCTGGCCGAGGTGCAGACCATGGATGCCCTCATCCACGTGCTTCGGTGCTTCGACGACCCCAACATCCCGCACAGCGAAGGCAGTGTGGATCCTGTTCGCGACATGGAACTCGTTGACTTGGAGCTGCAAGTCCGCGACCTCGACCTCGTGACCCGCAAGTTGGAGCGGGTTCAGAAGCTTCTGAAGAACGGCGAGAAGGACAACAAGAAAGCCTTTGAGGTGCTCACTGTATATAAAGAGGTGTTGGAGAACATGGGCAATGCCCGCGACGCCAAGGTCGATGAAGACGACAAGAAAGTCATCCAGGACCTCCAGCTGTTGACGGCCAAGCCCATCATCTACGTGTGCAATGTGGATGACGCCTCCGCCACCACCGGCAACAAGTACTCCGAGGCGGTGAAGGCCGCCCTGAAGGAAGGCCAGGACATGTTGATCATCGCCGGTAAGCTGGAGGCCGAGATCGCCGAGCTGGACGCCGACGACCGCCAGCTCTTCATGGAGGACGCCGGACTGAGCGAGCCGGGCGTGAACAAGTTGGTGCGCACCGCCTACCACACTCTGAACCTGCATTCGTTCTTCACCACCGGTCCCGACGAGACCCGCGCCTGGACCATCCATGTGGGCGACACCGCCCCCGTCGCCGCAGGCGCCATCCACAGCGACCTGCAACGCGGGTTCATCCGCGCCGAGGTGATGAGCACCGAGGACTTCCTCAAATACGGCTCCGAAGCCGCCGTCAAGGAAGCCGGCAAGTTCCGCGTGGAAGGCAAGACCTACGTCGTCCAGGACGGAGACATCTTGAACATCCGATTCAATGTGTAATATTGTCAAACAACCCCACAGTGATTGCAATATGGAGCATGTCGTATTAGTCGATGAAAGAGACACCCAGGTGGGCATCATGGAGAAAATGGCCGCCCACCTCGTGCCCCGCCTCCACCGCGCCTTCTCCATCTTCATCTTCAACAGTAAAGGCGAGTTGCTGCTCCAACAAAGAGCCCTCTCCAAATACCACTCCCCCGGCCTGTGGACCAACACCTGTTGCAGCCACCCGCAAAACGGAGAGAGCCTTGAAACCGCCACCGCCCGCCGACTCATGGAAGAGATGGGGATGACCTGCGAAATGCACGAGGTCTTCACCTTTATATATAAGGCCCCCGTCGGACTCGGTCTCATCGAACACGAATACGACCACGTGTGGTTCGGCGAGACCGACACCCTCCCCAACATCAACACCGACGAGGTAGCCTCCTGGAAATACATGAGCCTTGAAGCCATCCAAGAGGACATGACCACCCATCCGGAAAGCTATACCGAATGGTTCAAAATCTCCTTCCACGAGATCATGAAACACCGCCATCCTTAGAAGCTGTTTCTTTTTAACGCCCCCGCCATCCACGGCAAAAAAATAATTAGTAAATATATTTACTATCAATATTATTACTATCTTTGCCGCGTCTAAATCAAAAAGTGAAATAGTTTTAAAAACAACTTCTATGAAACGTAATCTTTTGTTAATCATCGGGTTAATCGGAATGATTTTCCCGATATGTCTGCGCGCCCAGGAAGGGCCAAAAATCTCTGGTTTTGTACAGGGCTTATATCAAGCCAACCTTGACAAAAACGGTAAATTCAAGGAAGGTGACGATTCCAGCACACTCAGGATGCGCCGTGTTCGTGTTTCAATCGACGGGAAGCTGACCCAATCACTCTCCTACAAGATTCAAGGCGACTTCACGGGCACCCCCGCCCTTGTGGATGCTTATGTGAAGTACAAACCCTGCAATGAATTTGCCATCCAAGTCGGTCAGTTCAAGACCCCCTTCTCCATCGAAAGTCCCATCAACCCCGTCAACCTTGAAATCTTCGACTATGGTGAAAGCATCTCCAAGCTTGTCGGTTACAAAGACGTTAGCGGTGTCGGCAAGTTAGGTCGTGACATTGGTGTCATGGCCAGTGGCGACCTCTTTCCTGTGGAAGGGAAGGACTTTGCCATCGTCAACTACAGCATCGGTGTTTTCAACGGTACAGGTGCCAATGCGCTTGACAACAACAACAAGAAAGACATTGTGGGTCGCTTGAACATCCATCCCATGCTGAGAGACCTTACCTTGTCAGGTTCATATTATTATGGTCAATACAATGTTAATGACACCACTTTAGGTGTACGCAACCGTTGGAGTGCCGGTGCCCAGTACAACGATGGCGACCTCGTCATTCGTGCCGAATATCTCAGCGGACTCACCAACAACATGAACAGTCAAGGCTACTACGCAGTGGCAGGTTACAACTTCCGCCTTGGCAAGGACAAGAGCCAAAAACTCATGCCTGTGCTCCGTTACGAGCATTTTGCCAAGGATACCAACGTTGCCAACGGAGCCACCTCCTACTATACCGCGGGCATCAACTACTGGCCTGTGAAGTCGCTGAACTTCAAACTCGACTACTCACTGATCCAACCGGAAAACGGCAGCAATTCACACCGTGTGGTGGGCATCATAAGCTATAAATTCTGAATTCGGAATGCGGAATGCGGAATAAGGTTGTTATAGGGTTATTCCGCATTCCGCATTCCGAATTCCGCATTAAAATCATTTGCCATGAATAAAATTGAAAATCTTTGGAAAAAAGAGGACTGGCTGGCGGTATGGATCGGCTTCATCGTCATCGCCGTGGCCTGCATCGCTGTCCTCACGGGTTCGTTTGATTTCTCCGCCGCCAAGTTCGGCACCTGGCACTGGTGGGAGAACGTGGACGAAAAGAAATCATTGGCCGCCCAGTTCAACGGCGACTTTTGGATTAAGCTGCTGCGCACCTTCTTGGTGACGGGTGTCCTGTTCGGCATCGGCATCAAGCTGCAAGGTGAGAAAATCAAAAAGTTCATCCCGGCATACGTGGTGCTTTTCATCATCTGCATCGTCGTGAGAATGATCAGTGCTGAATACACCTTGAAAATGTACCTTGAATGGGCTTTCTGGGCTTTGCTCATCGGTTTGCTCATCTCCAACACGGTGGGCACTCCCGAATGGCTGAAACCCGCTATCCGCACGGAGTTCTACATCAAGACGGGTCTGGTCATCATGGGCTTCTCGGTATTGTTCAGCAACATCGCCAAGTTCGGCCTTTATGGTCTCGGCATCGCCTGGATCGTGACGCCCATCGTCATCATCTTCATGTGGTGGCTGGGCACCAAGGTGCTGAAAATCGACAACAAGCCGTTGGTCATCACGCTGGCTTCGGCCACTTCGGTGTGCGGTACCAGTGCCGCCATCGCCACGGGTGCAGCCGCCAAGGCCAAGAAGGAAGACCTCTCGTTGGCCATCTCCATCTCCATCATCTTCACTATCCTCATGATGGTGTTCGAACCCATGATCATCCGCGCTTGCGGCATGAACCAACTCATGGGTGGCGCCCTCATCGGCGGTACCGTCGAATCAACGGGTGCTGTGGTGCTGGCTGGTAACGCCCTCGGCGAGGAAGCCGAACAAGCTGCTGTGCTCGTGAAATCCATCCAAAACATCCTTATCGGTTTCATTGCCTTCTTTGTGGCCATCTTCTTTGCCACCAAGGTCGACAAAGACCCGAACCAGAAGGTCGGTGCCGGCGAAATCTGGAACCGCTTCCCGAAATTCATCATCGGTTTCTTTGTGGCCTCGCTGGTCGCTTCCTTCATCGTCAAGCCTCTGGGGGGCGACGTGAAGGCCATCAACGGCGTGCTCGACCAATACAAGAACTGGGCTTTCGTGCTGGCCTTCACCAGCATCGGCCTCGACACCAACTTCAAGAGCCTCTTCAAGCAGATGCAAGGCGGCAAGGTGCTCTGGCTC
>CACZQL010000052.1 GCA_902783365.1 uncultured Bacteroidia bacterium
GTTCTGGTTCTCGTCGTAGGTGGCAATCATGATGGCTGGCAGGGGAGTGATGACCGCCTGCTTGCCGCCGAAGTTCACACGTCCGGCCACGTCGTTGGTTTTCTGTTCCATAGCGGGTTCTGTTTTAGGGTTGATGTTCTGTTGTTCGTTGTCGTTTTTCGTGTTGGTGCAGGCAACAAAAGCCAATGCCAACAATGCTAATGCTAACTTTTTCATATTATTTGGTGATTACTTGTTTCTTACCATTGATGATGTAAACGCCTGGCTTAAGCGATTCGGTGTTTTTGTCGTCGCGTTGGAGCAATCTCCCGTCAATCGTGTAAACACCGGTGGCGTTTGGAGTGGTCTGGTCATGGTTTTCTTCGATGCCTGTCGGGTCGTAAAGGCCGATGCTTTCCAGCCATTCACTGACGATGTTCATGGCGTTGTGTGACGCACTGGCCGAGATGCGGATGCCGTTTCCGAGCAAGGTGGCGTTGGGACAAAGCCGTTGCAAATCGCCCCAAGCAGTCTCGATGCCCGTGGCGCCGCTGGTCACCACAAGGCTCATTTGCTTGCCGTCGGTCATCTCGCTGTAGGTGTGCAGGAAACTCTGCATCGAGGTGGCGATGCGGCTCCACCAGATTGGGGAGCACACGATGACGGTCTCATACGCATCCATCGACTCAATGGTGGTGAGGATTTCGGGATAGATGCCATACTGGTCGATGTTGTTGATTTCCTCTGTGGCAATGGGAAGCGTTTCGCTATAGGTCTCGGGATAGGGCACGGCCGGAATAATCTCAATCAGGTCGGCACCGGTCAGTTCCACGATGTTTTGTGCCACAGCCATTGTGTTGCCCGTCTTCGAATAGACAGCCACAAGGATTCTTCCGCTTTGGGCCTTTGCGACTATCACGGCCATCATCAGCATCACCACCAAGGCGATTCTCATTCTGAATGTTCTTTTGTTGCTCATATTTTTACTGTTTAAAATGTTTAAATTCTCGACAGCAAAAGTACGGACTTGTTTCAACGCATCACTTTTCTCCGCTGTCTTTTTTACTTTGCTCAAAAGTCAAATTGAAAACTTTACAGAAAACAAAATTTGACGTTTAAGAAAAGCGCAACCCAAACCAAATGTTGTATCTTTGCATGGCAAAACATAGGGATATGTTACAGGCAGGCGTAGAACTATACAACTATATGGACACCTTCTTCTGTTGCACGGTGACGAGCAAGAAGGAGTTCGAGAGCGTGATTACCGAGCACATGCTGGTGTATGTCATTTCGGGAGAATTGGACGTGGTAGGCCGTGAGCGTCGCCGTCATTTGCAGCGCGGACAAGCCTATCTCATCCGCCGTAACTGCAAGGCGCACAAGGTAGAATATCCTTCGCCGGATGGCACGCCTTTCAAAGGGCTTTTCCTGCAACTGAAAGTGCCGATGCTGAAAAAGACGATGCACGAATATGCCCTGAAAATCGACGACGAGCCACGTTACCGTTCCGCTTCGCCGTATGTGATGTTGCCCTAACATCCCTTGCTTAAGGGGCTTTTCAAGTCGTTGGAGCATTATTTCGAAGTCAGGGATTACCCTTCCGAGAAGTTGATGGAGGCGAAGATTAAGGAAGTGGTTCTCACCCTGATAGAGATAGACCCTTCGCTGAAATCGGTTCTTTTCGACTTTGCCGGGCCGTGGAAGATCGACTTGGAGGAGTTTATGGAAGCGCATTATATGATGGACCTCGATTTGCAAGGTTTTGCACACTACACTGGGCGGTCGCTGTCGTCGTTCAAGAAGGAGTTTGAGGAGGTTTTCTGCGCCACACCGATGCGCTGGATTATCCGCCGCCGCTTGGAGGAAGCCCGACGGCTTATCGAGCAGGAACACCAGCGCCCAATCGATGTCTATCTCCGTGTCGGTTTCAAGAATTTGAGCCACTTCTCCACGGCCTACAAGCGCGAGTTCGGTTATTCGCCGAGCGAGTACAGGGGAATGGACTGAAAGATTTTGCATGAAGGCAAAATCTGTACGAGGCAATTCGTGTCGAGAACAATGTAACGCATCAGTTCAAAGTGTCATTGTATGGTGTGCGCAGATGTTGTCCCCGCAGCTCGTCTAACTTTGCTTGGTCGAACTTGCCTTCGTCCCACAGTTTGTCAATAGCCTTTTGCGCCAGTTCAGCAAAGAAGAGAGACAAGGTCAGTTTCAAAGCGTCCAAGTCTTCCTTTGTTGTGATATTGGCTGTCGCATTCATCAGTTCCAATTGTGCCAATTCCGAGTAACTCATAATCAAGCCCTTTCTGGTTATCGATGGCAAAGATAGTCATTTTTTCAAAACTGTAGGTGTTGACACAAAAATTCCGCAACCCAAGCTCTTCACCCAGATTGCGGAATTATTAGAATAATAAATCCTAACTATCAATACCCCAACCCTTTCAGCCGTTTTTCCACCTTGGCCTTGCCGCTGCGCACTTCATGGCCGTAGATGCTGAAGCCTTGCGTGACTTTCGCCTTCGGGAAAGCCGATTTTACGTCGCTGACGCAGGAGGCGAGGCCGCTGCCTTCGTGGGTGGTGAAGGGGACGACGGTCTTGCCGTCGAGGTTGATGTCGTGGAAGAGGGTGAACATCACCTGCGGGTAGGTGCCCCACCACACGGGACCGCCGATGAAGACGGTGTCGTACTGTGCAAAGTCGGGGGCGTCGCCCTCGTAAGGTGGCAGTTCGCCACGGTTGGCCTCCTCCTTGGCGAGGTTGATGAGCGGCGTGTAGGCCATGCCGTCGTATTTGTGGGTGACGATTTCAAACTGGTCCGCACCCGCGATTTCCGAGATGTAGTCGGCCACAATCTTGGTATTGCCGACCTCGATGTTGCCCACGCTGTAATTGTCGCCCGCATGGGAGAAGAAGATGACGATGGATTTGCTCATTGCTGTGTTATTTGATGGTTTGACTTCTTGTTTGCTTTGTCCGTTGCAGCCCGTGGCTATAAGCAGGGCAAATGCTGCGATGATTAGTCTTGTTGCTTTCATAGTGATTTAGTTTTTGCAAAAAAACGAAGAATCCGCAAAACGGTAATTTCACATTTTGCGGATTGTATTTCAATTTTTTCGGAAAAGTTGTTTTATTCTCAATATGTCGATGCCCTTGCTTCAGTGAGCTGCCATCGTCCATCGCGCTTTGTGAGTTGGAAGCGCAGTTGCAGCCGCCAAGTGCCTCTGCCGCCACCGAAGACCGCCGCCGTCACGCGTGCTGAAGACTGGCGAAACTGTCTTTTTGAAGTCGATTTTTGATATCCAATACTAGACCGGAGCCATACAAAACACCTTACCTATTACCCGTTTATCTCAAAATGTGGCGCAATAGGTTGAACTATTTGCGTTTCTCCCGCCGTTATTTCTTTATATATGATTATAAATTAACTAATTATGAAAATCATATTATATGGAAAATATTTACAATGATTTGAAGAAGATTAACAGCCATATTATGTCGGCAAAGCCATACGTGCCGTTTTACACCAGCAATGATGGCAACGA
>CACZQL010000053.1 GCA_902783365.1 uncultured Bacteroidia bacterium
AGTGCAGTTTGTTCTGAACTACTTTGAAAAAATGGATGGATTCATCACTCTTGGGATCATAATCCACACTGGTGGCTTAGAGGTCAAGCACTTGGCGAGACAACACTTTTTCCGATGAACGGATGTCGCGAATTCGGTCGAGCAGCTCTTTCCAATAATTGCCGCCGCCATTGCCTTTCAGCCGTTCGTCATCCATGGTGAAGCCTTTAATCATATACTCCTTCAAACGTTGCGTGGCCCAGATACGGAAACGGGTGGCAATGGCTGATTTGATGCGGTAGCCTAGCGATATAATCATGTCGAGGTTGTAATAGGTGACCTCGTAATTTTTGCCATCATCGGCAGTTGTTCGGAATTTCCGAACAACTGATTTTTCATCCAATTCCCCTTCTGCAAAAATATGCTTGATATGTTCGCTAATATTAGATTTGCTGGATTGGTAAAGCATAACCAGCTGCTGCTGATTCAGCCATACAGTTTCATTGTCCAATTTCACATTGATCTTCGTCAAACCGTCTTCGGTCTGATAGATGATAATGTCGCTATTGTTAGTTAATTTTTGTTCCATATATTTATGGTTTATAGTTTGCAATCTTTCTCACAAAACACTCTTGGTCTGTCACAATCCGTACCAGGTAAGCGCCATGTTCCAAGTTTTCGATGGTGCATTCCGAGCCATTGGCGGACTGGCTTAGCACCCGTTTCCCATCCAGGGAATAGATTTCGATTTGCCTCATGCCTTCGCATTGGATGGTGAATCTTCCATTGGAAGGATTCGGGAAGATTGCCACCGCGTTGTTTTGCTCATGGATACCATCGTAGGTTGGAACTGCATTGACAGCGGCCAGGGCATCGACACGGCCCACGCCGGTGATGTTGCTTTTGTTGGCCGTTAGTTTCACCGAGGTCTCTTCAAGGATTTGGCAGATTTGCGCGGGGGTTAGCTCGGGGTTCTTTTGCAGCATCAGGGCGACGATGCCCGCCACACAAGGCGTGGCTTGCGAGGTGCCGTCCATGGCGGTGTAGCCGCTGGTATTTTCATAGTCCAACGACTTGATGTTCACGCCTGGGGCGCATACGTCGGGACGGATGAGGCCGATGCCGGGATTGTAGGCGTAGTCGCCAAACTCGGTGTCTTGCCAAGTGACAGGACCTTGAGAGGTGAAATCAGCCGCCGCATCGTTGCCGTTTACCGCCCCGATGGCCATCACACAGGTCAAACCGCCGGGATTGACCATCTGGTCGGGGTCGAGATAGGGTGGGGGACAACTGGCCGGCACGCGCACGTTGTTGGGTACTGGATACATCATCTGAAGGATGCTAAGGCCTTCGTTTCCCGCACAGACCAAAGCTACGATGCCGACATCCAAGATGGCTTCGCAGGTGCGACGCAAGATTTCCTTGTCGGCAACCCCGGCATCCACCATGCCCAACGACATGCTTATCAAGTCGCAGCCATGCTCCACGGCCCATTCCATGCCGCCCGCAATGTTCACCGCACCGCCAAAACCATCCCCGCGGATGCTCTTGACGCACATTAAAGTGGCTTCGGGAGCGACCCCCGTCATCGAACCTGCCGTGCCGTCGCCGCAAACGGTTCCGGCACAATGTGTTCCGTGCCCCTTGTCGTCCATAGGGTCGTCGTCATCGTTGACGATGTCGTAGCCGTGGTGAGGAAAGTCCTCCCCGCCGTCCCACAGATGGTCGGCAAGGTCGAGATGCTCGTAGTTGACTCCCGAATCGACCACTGCCACCACCACGCCCTGGCCCGTGTAACCTTGTTCCCACACCTGATCCGCATGGACCTGTGTGATGTTCGGGGTGACTTCGCGGGAGCCGGATGCCACGCTCACCGCTTCACCTTCAGGGATCCATGGATGCTGCACGTTGAGGCTGATGGTTGCAATGTCGGCGCGCGTCGCGAGTTCCAGGATGGCAGGCTTTGTGGCCTTAAAATACAGTGCATTGGCCGACCAAATGCTTCGCACGGACGCAACCATTCCCTGTTGCTCCATCTCGGCAAGGATGTTGCTCAAGTCGTGTTGCGAAGCCTCGGAAAAGGATTTCAACTCGTTGACAACAAATGCTCTGCGCTCTTTTTGGGTGGGAAAATAGCTGGCCATACGTGACAGTTGGGCACGGTCGTATTGCGATTTCATCAGCACGACGACCTCCATGCGCTCGTCATCGTTGTGTCGGGTCATCTCTTGGATCAACACTGCATCGAGGCAACCCTGGGCAAAGCCAAGCAAGCTGGTGATTATTAATAGGGAAAGCAAAACGATTCTTTTCATGGTGTTAGATTTTTACGGTTTTCTTTACGATGCATCCGTCGGCAGCCTCAATTTTCAGCAGATAAACGCCGGACGATAAGCCTTTAATAGCGCATTTGTTTCCATTTATTTCGATGGTTTTCAGTAATTTACCATCTAAGGAATACACGGTGATTTGGCGCATTCCATCACCGACGACCATGAAATCTCCCTTGCTTGGATTTGGATAAACGGAGGCTTCAAACGGGGATTCGTTCGAGGCGTCATCATCCAAGGCATGGATGGCGGCCAAGGCATCAATTCGGCCCGCTCCGAAATCGTTGCTCTTATGCTCGGACAACGGCACGGCGGTGCGCTCAAGTATCTCATCGATTTGGGCAGGAGTGAGTTCATGGTTCTTGGAAAGCATCAAGGCAATGGTTCCCGTCACACAGGGTGTGGCCATGGAAGTACCATCTTTGTAACAATACCCATTGTCGTTGTTGTAATCCAACGACTTGATATTCAAGCCTGGGGCGCAAACATCGGGACGAATCAGGCCGATTTCAGTCGGGTTATCGGGGTTGTATGGGTAGTCGTTGTATTGCGGTATATCGGTCCATGTGGAAGGGCCTGCTGAAGAGAAAGAAGTGAGTTGGTCGTCGAAATCCACCGCGCCGACGCTGATGACGCAACTGGTTCCTCCGGCGTTCACCATCTGGTCCTCATGCAGATAGGGAGGAGGGCAATCCCCTGGGGAATAGATGTTGCGAGGGATGGGGATGAGTGACTGCAAGAGACGGACGTTGCCCGCGCAGGCAGCGGTCACGATGCCGGCGGCGAGGGTGTTGTCGCACGCCTGACGCAACACCAACTTTACCGATGCACTTGGATCTGGCCAGCCTAACGACATGTTCAGCAAATCGGCGCCATGCTCCACGGCAAACTGCATCGCCTCCGTCACAAGGGTCTCGTCGGTTTGCTGGTTGGTGCCAAACACCTTCAATACCATGATCTTGGCATTGGGGGCGACACCGGTCTGTGTGCCTGAGACGCCCGTCCCACAGAGGGTTCCGGCGACATGGGTGCCGTGCCCATCCTCGTCAGAAGGGTCATTATCGGGGGCTGAAAAGTCATAGCCGTGGTGGGGATATTCCACGCCACCCTCCCAAAAACGGCCCTGCAAGTCGGCATGGGTGAGGCTCACGCCGGTATCGATGATCGCGATAAGCACGCCTTCGCCAGTATAACCGAGTTCCCAAACCCGGTCCGCATTCACTTGAAGCAGGTTTTCCGCAATCTCACGGTCGTCACCGAGGGAGGTAGGCGTCACTGTTTCGTCGAAAAGGCAACGAGTGGCCTGGCAGCGGTAAACATGCATGAGGTCAGTTCGTTGCGCCAAGGCGTTGATAGCGAGTTTGTTGGCGAAGCAACTGATGGAATTGACCAGCCATAGTGGCCGGATGTCTTCCACCATGCCGTTACGTTCCATTTCATTCAACAAGGACATTACTTCGGCTTGTGAATTTTCGGCTTGGCGTTGCAGGGTTTCGACCACAAACTGGCGGCGTTCCTCTTTGGTGGCAAAAGCCTCAGCTTTGCGAAGCAATTCCATGGACTTCGACTGTTCCGAGAGCAGGATGTTAATCTTGATTTTCTCGTGGTCGGTTCTTTGCGCCATCTCCTTTTGAAGGTCGGGGTCGATGACGGTAAAGGCGTGTCCTGCAAGGGAACAAGCAAGGACAAAGATACCAAGCAATAGCTTTTTCATCATGATAAAAACGGTCGTTGCGGTTTCTTTTTGCTTAGGTGCAGATGCCAAGGGAAACTTAACAGCTGGTCAGCCTATTGAGGATAATAAGCCGAATACACAGTGTTCAAGATGTTGTAGAACAAGTCGATGGTTTCGTCGTAGTCTCTTCTTGCCCAGAAGTAGAGGAACATTTCTCCGGTGTTGCTGTAAACGTAGCTGCCGTCCTCGATGGAGGGCTCCAAGGCGGCGATGAAATCCCTGGCCATGCATACGGGATCACCCCCATAGATGTTGCCGCGGCGCTCCATGAGGTCGTCGAACAAGGCGCGTTTGTCCTGGCAAAGCTCCGGGTTGTTGAGGCCTTCGTAGAGTGATTTCAAGATGAACATCTGACGCTTCAGGTATTTGTCAACGAGGGGTTGTGTTTTCTTCACAAACGACTTGTCGGAAACCACTTTTTTGGCAAGCTCTCCGAGATATTGTACGGCTTCGGGGTTGTATTTTCCGAAGTCGTAGGAGCAGTCCATCTCCCAGTGGTTGTAGTGGTGCGGTCCGGAGAGGTAGAGGTCGCAGGGAAGCATCCGGTGGAGGGCCTTGAGCGAGATGAGCGAGAAGAGGTGGCTCGCGGTGATGCGCAGTCCGCATTCTGGCCAGTAGTCGAACTCGTCAAGCATGACGTTGTAGGTGTTGTCGAGGTTCTCGATGGCGGCGCGGAGGTCTTTGACGGCCTCGTCTTTGTTGATGCGCTCCTCGTCGCTCACCGGCTCATCCTCTTCCAGTTCGTAATCATAATTGGTGGGGGCGAATCCGTCGCCTTCATAATCTCCTTCTTCCCACTCGTACAAGTATTCCGGATCCAACCAAGTATAACCTGGGTCGTTTTCATATTCGGGATAATATGCCAAGAAGAAGGTGCTAAGGGCTTTGTAGAAAAGATCGATGGTGCCGTCTTTCCATCGTCTGGCCCAGAAGTAGAGGAACTGGTGGTTGGATCCATTGTAGGTCCAGGAGGGGTCCTCGAAGCTGATGTTCATCGTGACATCACAGGCCGGTCCGAAGCACTCACCTTGGTTGATGATTAAATCGTTGAAGACAGCTTCGCGGGCTTGCTGAGGGGTGGCGTCCATGTAGAGCAAATCGGGCAGATTATCGCTGTACATAATGTCGTGAAGTCCCATCATGATGTGCATTTTATCGTACAAGTACTTGTCCACCAAAGGTTTGCTTATCTCCACGAAATTCTTGTCGGCCACCACTTTCTTAAAGAGGTCGGCCAGGTATTGGATGGCTTTTGGATTGTAGTACCCGAAAACTTCAGTGTTCTCGAGGTCCCATTGTCCGTCGTGATGCGGTCCTGACACATAGAGTGGGCAGGGAAGCATCTTTTCAAACTCCTCAAGGGAGAGGAGGGAGGCGAGGTGGCTGCCGGTGATACGGAGGCCGCATTCGGGCCAATAGTCGTACTCGTCGGTGAGGGTGTGACGGCTGTTGTCGAGTTGAAGGGTGGCGTCCTTGATGCGCTGGGCGTTCTTGTCGCCTCCGCAGGAACAAACGGTCAAAGCCAAGATGATGCCTCCAAAACAGAGGAAGGCTTTCTTAAAGAAAAGGATAAAGTTTTTTGTCATCATGTTGATTTATTGAATTGCGTCGCAAATTTACATTTTTTTGATGGTTGGCTTCAGTTTTTTGGGAAAATATCAGGGCCGTGTGATAAAAAGTGATATTTTTGCACCTAAATGAGTCGGATTGAACCGAAATCAGTTCTTTAAGATTATTTATTGGTAAAATATTATTAATAGTTTTGTTTATGAAAAAACTACTTTTACTCTTTGGCCTGACGGCCATGTTTTTTGGAAGTCTGAATGCTGGTCCGGTGGATCAACAGGAAGCCCAGAGACTGGGTGCCCGTTTTCTGAGCACCACCACACTCAGTCAGAGAAATGCTGACATTCAATTGAATCTTGTCACTGCTGCCATGGATATGTCGCGTGGAGCTGTTGACTATTATGTGTTTAATGTGAGAGGCGGCGAGGGTTTTGTGATTATTGCCGGTGACGACCGTGTGAAACCCGTCCTTGCCTACAGCACTTCCGGGACTTTCAATCCGGAGGATGTCTCCGAAGGCTTCGCGTTCACCTTGGCGAGCTTCAGCCGTGAGATTCAATATGTGCGCGAGCACAACCTGACGGCCACCCCCGACATCGTGTCGGAGTGGAAGTCGGTCGCCAAATCGGGTCAGCTCCGCCAGGGCCGTATGGCGCGCAGCGTGGTGGGTCCCGTTTGCCAGACCATCTGGAACCAGAATTACCCCTTTAACAGCCAATGCCCTGAGGATGAAGAAGGTCACGGCGGACATGTCTATGCCGGATGTGTCGCTACCGCCATGGGCCAGGTGATGAAGTTCTTCGATTGGCCGGATCGGGGAGTGGGCTCGCATACCTATAATCCAGAAGGATATGCCCAACAGACCGCCAACTTCGGCGAGACGGACTATCATTTCGAGCTGATGCCCCTGGCCTTGGATTCGACGAGTACCGAGGAGGAATACTTCTACATCGCCCAGTTCCTGCATCAATGTGGCATCGCCGTGGATATGCAATACAGCGGCCACGGTAGCGGCGCCTATTCGTTTGATGTGCCTCCCGCGTTGCGGAATTATTTCAAATACTCCTCCGATGATGATGTAACCTTGGGTTACTGGGGGTTCAATTTCTACACGAACGAGCAGTGGGCTCAGATGTTGAAGGACGGTGGTCTTGACGAGCATCTTCCGTTGTATTACAGCGGTGCCGACGACAGCGGCGCTGGCGGTCATGCCTTTGTGTGCGATGGCTACGATGAGAACGACTACTTCCATTTCAACTGGGGTTGGAGCGGACGCGACGACGCCTGGTGTCCTATCGGAGCCCTCAACACCACCAAATACGCCTTCAACGACCAAAACAGCTTCATCGGCCATATCGTTCCCTCGGATGGCGTGTATGAACAACGCGCCGACAGTGTCGCCGATATGCAGATCGTGCAGAACAGTGCTATGAACGGCGTGGTGGTGAGCTGGACCAACCCGGCGCAAACCCTTGGTGGCGAGAATCTCTCCGCCATCGAGTCCATCACCATCCGTCGCAACGCCGAGGTCATCGCCACCCTGTCGGGCTGCCAACCTGGCGAGTCCATGAGCTATGAGGACAACGGACTGGCCCCGGGCCTCTACGAGTATGCCATCTATGTCACCAACGCCGCGGGCATCAGCCGCAACACCTACCGTACCATCCTGGTCGGCGAGACCTGCGAGCTCACCTTCCAACTCCATGACGACGGCGGCAACGGCTGGAAAGGTGCCGCCATCAGCGTGACCGACGAGAACGGACAGCGTATCGCCATTGTCACGATGGACGAGGGCTCTGACCTGACCGTGACCCTGCCGCTGCTGAAGCAAAACCTGAACCTCATCTGGAACCACGGATGGTATCACACCCAGGAAGAATACGACACCGATTTTGAATGCTCCTTCTCCGTTTACGACGCACAAGGTAATGAACTCTATGTGTCCAGCGACCTCGTCGATGGCATCTTCTTGACTTTCAATAACAACTGTGATTTTGTGCCGCTGGCCTGCTACCCCGTGCAAAACCTCCAAGGTGAGTACCAATGGCATGAAAACGAGGAGTTCGGCGCCTTCCTTAGCTGGGACGCTCCCGGAATCACTGAAAACCTTGACCATTTCGAGGTGTTCCGTCAGACAGAAACTTACAAAGAGGAAGAACTGATTGCTGAGATTCCTTACGATGGTCTCGCCAGCTATGACTTTTTTGACAACACTTACGGTATCACCCTTGACGCCACCCGTTACCTTGTCACCAGTGTGTATGTCCGAGGCTCAGAGCGTTGCGACTCGGACTTCAGGGATGTTTTAATCGACATCACCGAGGTGGAAGAGAATAACACAGGCATCCATGTCTATCCTAACCCCACCAAGGGTATGCTCGTGGTGGAAGGCCAAGGCGTGATGCGTGTTATGGTGTCCAATCTTCTTGGACAAAAGCTGTTTGAGACTGAGGCGAATGGTAGCACTACCATCGACTTTGGCGGTTTTGAACCCGGCATGTTCCTGGTCAGGGTGGAGACCGACAAGGGTGTCAAGGTGCAACGTGTGAATCTGATAAAATGAGACGGATGACGTTGAAACCTTTTTGCAGGAAGACTTTCGTTTTAGTGTGTTTTCTTGTGATTGCTGCCGGTCGTCTATGGGCCGGGGAGGTTAGCCTTCAAACCGCCCGGGACGCGGGGGAGAGGTTCCTCGCTTCCACAGTACTAGGAGAGGATAAGGTCGAGATGAATCTCGACCTTGTCTATGTTGCCACCGACCGAGGCGTTTCGGACTATTATGTGTTCAATGCGGCGGGAGGTGGTTTCGTGGTCATCGCCGGTGACGACCGTGTGAAGCCGGTGCTGGCCTATTCCACCGAGGGTAAGTATGACCCGGAGAATGTCGCCGAGGGTTTCGCCTTTGTGCTGGAGACCTTCCGGCAGGAGATTCGTTATGTGCGGGAGCACCACCTGGCGGCGACGCCCGACATCATCGCTGAGTGGGACTCCGTGCTTGCCCAAGGCAGTCTCTTTCCGGGCCGCTCCGCCCGCAGCGTGGTGGGACCGCTCTGCCAGACCCTGTGGCACCAGAACTATCCCTATAACAGCCAGTGCCCCGAGGACCCGCTGGGCCCGGGCGGCTTTGTCTATGGCGGTTGTGTGGCCACGGCCATGGCCCAGGTGATGAAATTCCACGACTGGCCGGACCGAGGCACGGGAACCTATAGCTATTTCCCCGAGGGGTATCCCCAGCAGACGGCTGACTTCGGCAATACCGACTATCATTTCGAGCTCATGCCTTTGGCGCTCGACTCGACCAGCTCTGAAGAAGAGGTGTTCTACATCGCCCAGCTCCTGCATCACTGCGGTGTCGCGGTGGATATGGTGTATGGTCCTGGCGGCAGCGGCGCCTTCTCCGATTTCATCACCGCCGGCCTGCGTGCCTATTTCCGCTATCGCTGCGACCCTTGTATCACCAATCAAGGCTCGGGAAACAACAACTATACCGTCGAGCAATGGACCGCGATGCTGAAAAGCGGTGGCCTCGACGAAGGCATCCCGCTCTATTACAGCGCCACCGACGACGACTACCAGATGGGCCATGCCTTCGTGTGCGACGGCTACGACGAGAACGACTATTTCCATTTCAACTGGGGCTGGAGCGGACGCGACAACGCCTGGTGCCCTGTCGGCGCCCTCAACATCACCGCCTACGCCTTTAACGTGCTGAATGCCTTCATCGGACATATCCTGCCCCGTGACTCTGAGTATTTCCAAAGAGCCGACAGCGTCGCCAACTTCCATGTCATCGAACGATCGACCATGGCGGCTACCCTGCTGAGCTGGACCAACCCTTCCCTTGACCTGAACGGCGACCCCCTGGACGCCATCGAGTCCGTCGTCATCCGCCGCAACAACCAAGTCATCGCCACCTTGACCGACGCGCAGCCTGGCGCTTTCATGAGCTACAATGACTTCGGACTCGCGCCCGGACGGTACGAATATGCCATCTTCGTCACCAACAGCTATGGCATCAGTCGTAACGTCTATCGCAGCATCCTGGTGGGCGAGAAGTGCGACGTGGTGTTCCATCTCTATGATGAAGGCGGCAACGGTTGGGCGGGCGCGTCCATCAGCGTGACCGACGAGCAAGGACAGCGTATCGCCGTGGTTACCATGGACGAAGGCTCTGAGCAAACCCTGACGCTGCCCCTCCTGAAACAAAACCTGAACTTTATCTGGAACCACGGATGGTATCACGTTGCGCCAATCTATGACACTGATTTTGAATGCGCTTTCACCATAACGGATTCTTTTGGCAATGAGCTCTACACCTCCGGCGACCTGAACGATGGCGTGTTCCTGTCGTTCTACAACGACTGTGAATTCGTCCCGCTGACCTGCTATCCGGTGCAAAACCTTGAAGGTGAGTACCAATGGCATGATAGCGAGGAATACGGTGCGGTGCTGCGTTGGGAGAAACCGGTTGTCACCACAGGCCTCAATTACTTCCAGGTGAAGCGAACCACAGGGGTTTACGGTGAAGAACTGGTGGGCGAGGTTGTATATACTGGCGCGGATCGCTACGAGTATTTCGACAACGCCTCTCTTTTTACTTCCCAGGAGGCTGTTTACTCGGTGAACTGCGTGTTCATCAGAGGTTGTGAGCTTTGCGAATCTGAATACCTCGACGTGACGGTTCAAATCACTGATGTGGAGGAGCATGTCCCTGGTGAGGTCAACCTCTATCCCAACCCCACAAGTGGTAGGGTCACCGTGGAAGGTGCAGGCTTGATGCACGTCACAGTCCTCAACGTGCTCGGACAAAAGGTGCTAGAGAAAGAAATCCATGGCACCACCGAACTCGATTTGAGCGACCTTGGCCAAGGTCTTTTCATCCTTCGCGTTGATACAGCATCCAACGCTACCCTCTTTAAGTTAACCCTCAACTAAAAAACTTTCCACTCTCCACTTTCCACTCTCCACTCTTCTTCCCCTGCCAGGTGTCGCGCTCTTCCATGCGTTGCTCGATGCGGGTCAGCACTTGGTCGTACCTGAGTTTCATCCAGGGCTTGGAGACGAGGAATCGGGGAGGGACTTCTCCCGCAAAACGTTCGATGACGATGTTGGGGCTGAGACGCTCGGCAAAGTCGATGACGAAATCGATGTATTCATCCAAGTCGAAAAGATGAAAGTCTTCAGGATGGCTGAGGTATTCTTCGGCCATTCTGGTGTTTTTGAAGATTTGCAGCTGGTGGAATTTGACGGTGGTCAAAGGCAATTGCGAGATGATGTCGGCGGCGTGGAGCATCATGGCTTCGGTCTCGCCGGGGAGTCCGAAGATGAAATGCGCCCCACAGGGGATGCCGTGTTGGGCGGTCATACGGATGGCTTTTTCAGCCGTGGCGAAATCATGGCCGCGGTTGACCCGTCGCAGGGTCTCGTCATACACGCTTTCCACGCCGTATTCGAGCATCACGTAATGGGTTTTCTGAATTAAGTTAAAATAATTTAACAAATCTTCTTGAATCAGGTCGGGTCGGGTGCCGACGACGAGGCCGATGACGCCGGGTACTTCCAGGGCTTGTTGGTAAAGGGCTTGGAGTTCTTCCAGGGGTTTGTAGGTGTTGGAGAAGGCTTGGAAGTAGGCCAGGTACTGGCTTGCGCGGCGGTATCTTCGTTGGTGGAACTCGATGCCTTCTTCGATTTGTTGGCGGATGCTTTTTTCGGGTTGGCAGTAGGAGGGGTTGAAGGCCTGGTTGCTGCAGAAGGTACACCCCCCGGTGCCGAGGGTGCCGTCGCGGTTGGGGCAGGTGAATCCCGCGTCGATGCTGATTTTCTGCACTCTTCCCCCGAATTGTTGTTTGAAGTATTCGCTGTAGCTGTTGTATCGTCGCATGGCTTTCGATCTTGTGTGGCTGCGTTTTGCAAAAATAAATATTTTTACTATTTTTGTCCCAACTTTAGCATTTGGAATCATGAAAAAAGCGATTTTGATAGTATTGACATCGTTGTTGTTTGTCATCATCATGGGATGCGAAAAAACGGACGATCCGAACAACGGGGGAAATGAAGGAGAGGACCATAAGAAGTATAGTGTTATGGTTTCGTGTGACCCTTCCGAGGGGGGCACGGCGACAGGCGGTGGTACCTATAATGAAGGGACAAGTTGCACGGTGACTGCCACTGCGGCCACAGGATACACCTTTGTCCATTGGACGGAGAACGGCGAAGAGGTCTCAACCGAGCCTGGCTACAGTTTCAACGTACACTGCGACAGGAACTTGGTGGCGAACTTCAGCAACAGTGGCGGTGGAGAAGACCCCAAGTATTATTGGGTGAATTTACGGGCCAACCCTGAAGAAGGCGGTAGCGTGTGGGGAGACGGCAGATACGAGGAGGGGCAATCTTGTACCATTGAAGCGGCGGCTGGAGACTATTATACCTTTGTCAATTGGACAGATGCCAATGGCAACCTGGTGTCAACCGATTTCAGTTATACTTTTGAGGTGGAGCGTACTTGCACCTTTGTGGCGAACTTTAGCCACAACAGCATTGGAGGCCACGAATATGTGGACCTTGGCCTGCCGAGCGGTCTGTTGTGGGCGGTATGCAACGTGGGCGCTGCGAATCCGGAGGAATTTGGGTACTACTTTGCATGGGGTGAGACAGAAAGAAAAACCTACTATGATGTTGCAAGCTATGAATATGCTAAAGGGGATGATTTGTTTCATCCACAGTTGACCAAATATTGCTACAATTCAAGCTACGGCTACCAAGGTTTCACCGACTACTTGACCGCCCTTTTGCCCGAGGACGACGCGGCCACGGCCAACTGGGGCGAAGGCTGGCGTATGCCCTCCAAGGAGGAATGGGAGGAGCTGCTCAACCATACAAGCCTTGCATGGATCACCCAAAACGGCGTTGAGGGTCTTTTTTGCACCGGTTCGAATGGTTACAGCCTGTTCCTTCCTCCCGCCGGTTTTTACTCCGAAGACTATCTTTGGTATGCGGGTGCCACGTTAAACTATCATACAAGTTCCCTCTACAAGGGCGAAGTGAATGAGCCGTGGGGCGATGGCCCGGATTGCGCCTGGGATTTTGGTGGCAGTTCGAGCGGCGGCAGTATGGCCACCGGCTTCCGCTATGCCGGACGGTCTGTCAGGGCAGTGTGTGCCAAACCCCAGTAATCACTGGGTGGACGGATAAAATGAAAATCGGTATAACTTCTTGATGATGAAGATTGACACAACCAACATGTGCTCGCACTTGCAGAAGGAAGATAAGATTTGTGAAATGCTTCATGAAAACGCAAACCATCATGGCATACAACTGGTGATATTCGATTTTGACGGTACTTTGGGCGATACACGCAGCACCATTGTGGCAACAATGCAGCAGACAATCGCCGAGTTGAATCTTCCCGAGAAAAGCGACGAGGAATGTGCCGCAACAATCGGACTGACCCTAAAAAACTGCTTCAGACAGCTTTTCCCGCAGCTCACTGACGAGGAGGTCGAACGATGCGCGGAGGTCTATCGCCGTATTTTCGAAGTCAACAAACTACGATACAAACCTGTACTTTTTCCACATGTCAAGGAAACGCTGATGTGGCTCCAAGAACATGGCATCAGGATGACCGTGGCCTCTTCGCGCACCACGTTCTCACTGCATGACTTGTTGGACGGCTTGGGTATAGCCAATTTTTTTGACTACGTGTTGGGGTCTGAAGATGTCACCAAATCAAAGCCCGCCCCTGAGCCAGTGCTGAAAACCCTGGGGAAAATGAATGTCGAAGCTTCACGAACTTTGGTTGTGGGGGATATGGCGGTTGATATCATGATGGGTGCCGGAGCGGGCTGTAATACATGCGGGGTGACATTCGGCAACGGGACGGAGGAAGAACTGACCCAAAGTGGCGCGGGATTCATTATCAACGATATGGCCGAGCTAGTGGACATAGTTGGGTAAAAAAAAGACAGTGGACCTCTTATAAAAAAATAACGACAATCCTTGTTTATCCTGCTTATTTTGTATATTTGACACCGAATACCAAACTCTTACCATCATGTTGACAGAATCATACCGCAAAGAACTCATTGAACTCTTTGAGTCAGATCCAGAAAAAGCATTCCAGAAATTCGAGGAAGAATTGCTACCGGCCCAAAGCAAGCAAATTAAATTCCAAAACCGCAACAGATTGGGAGGTATAGTAAATGACCTATACACAGGCGAAGTAAACAAAACTGGCCAACGCCATGGGATAGGCAAACTCGAACACGATGGCTTGTACGATAAACACATTTACATCGGCGAATGGCTTGACGACCAGGAAAACGGATTTGGCATTGTCTTCGAGGGCCAACTTCCTGAATCAAAATACATTGGTGGATTCAAAAACAATAAGAAAAGCGACCACGGCATTTTATTCTTGCGAAACTGGAGCGTTTATGACCGCTATGAAGGTGAGTTTGGGAATTACAAATATGATGAATATGATATCTTGTGGAGGAATGGTTGCCTACAAGGCCACGGCACATGCCGATTCGCCAACGGCAACTATTATGAAGGCGAGTTTTTGGATGGTAAAAGACGCGGACAAGGCATTTTCATCTGCGCCAACGGTTTCAGGTTCCATGGAGAATGGGAGGGTAACAGTTTTTGCATCGACAGTTTCCAAAACGATTCATCCACAAAGGAGCCTGTTTTGGTTATTGAAGATTCTAATAAGGAGGATGACTCACGCACAACCTATCACTATATTGTATTCCCAAGAAAAAAAGGCATCATCACTTACCGAGATGCCACAATTATTGGCTCCGGAACCATTTTTGACGAAGAAAAACCCTTGATTAATATCCTTGAAGTGACCGATGACAGCATCACTTACGAGGTCAGGGATGAATATTTCTCAGACGGCAAAAAACCTCCTGTTAGACCTTATATTGACACCATTCATCGTAACGAAAAGAAATCATACACTGGGATACACGAGCATTCTTGTCGTTACGATGGCGATGATGTAGAATGGACCGACATCAATTCCTTAACTGTGATTTGCAAGTAACAATCTTTTTTGGTAGATGTCATAATACAAAATCGATATAACTTTGTGATAATCACTTGGTTATACCGATTTTGTTTTGCGGAGAGAAAGGGATTCGAACTTTCGTTTCATTTTGTTTCGTTTTTCTTGATTTTCATGCCGTTATTTGTTCTTCGTTTCGCTTTTTAAATAGTTGATTTTATATTGTTTTACTATAAAATGGTGGATTTTTTGGTAGATGAGAAATCAGATGCTTCAAAACTAAAAGATGGTAGATTTTTTGGTAGATTATTAATGTCATAACAAAAGAATTGTGTATTTTTGCGCATTCAAGATTAAATCGATGAAATTTATTAAACATGGTGTGGCAGTTTCTTTAAGTCGTCCTCGAAAAAATGGGGATTCTTCCGTGGTGTTGAGGGTGACATGTGGAGGCAAGCGTGACGATCTTCATTCAGGCATTTGTTTAAGTCCCAAGCAATGGAATGAGAAAAAGGGTAGGGCGAGACATGGAGTGAATGTTAATGGAGTTCCGTATAATGTGTTGAATGATGCCATTGATGAGCAAGTGAGTTTCATTCATGATTATTTCAATGGTTGCGCAATGCGCGATGAAGAAGCTTCGCTGTCTGATTTAAAGGCGAGATTTAATATGAAGTTTAAGATGTCGGCATCCAGGTCGTCAGACGAGTTCTTCTATTTATTTGATAAATTTATTTCTGTTACTTCGGAGACAAAACGATGGGGTGAACCGATGATAGAAGCTTTTACTCGTTTGAGAGAAAGATTATATCGTTTTAAGCCGGACTTGAAGTTTTCTGATTTATCAGAAGAGTTTATGAACAAGTTCTTGAGGGAACTTTCCATTACGATGTACAACGATGCGATTGAAAAGAGATTGTCGTATTTAAGACAGTTTGTCAAGTGGGCCGAATCTCGTAACTATGGGATTAACAAAGAATTCTTTAGCTTTTCACCCAAACTGCCAAAGGCGAAGAAAGATGTTCGGTATTTGACACTCGAAGAGCTTGAACGGATAAAGAATTGCGATATTAAGGACGGCACGGCACTTTCGCGAGTGCGTGATTTCTTCTTGTTCCAATGTCATACAGCTCTGAGGTATTCAGATTTAAAACAGTTGAAAAAAAGCAATATTATTGCAAGGCAAGATGGCGGCTATAATATTCGCGTTTTGACCGAGAAAGATGATGATTATATTACATTTAAGTTGAGCAAATTGGCTACTGCTATATACTTAAAATACAGAGATAATGCACCTGATGATGGGGCCTTGTTTCCGGTTATTTCTAATCAGAAATACAATGAGGCGTTGAAGGAGTTGGGCAAAAAGGCCAAATTGCAAGGTGAATGGGTTGACTATGAGTATAAGCTAAGTACCAAGATTGAGGTCAAATCACCTAAATCTGATATTGCCTCCCATACTGCTCGACGTACTTTTATTGTGACCGCCATGAACGAAGGAGTTAGTTTGGAGCTGATAGCAGCAATTTCCTCTCATTCGGATTATAATGCAATGAAGCCGTATATCAAGGCAAATACTCGAGGTACGGATCAGGTTATCGATGTGTTGGACAAGGCGACGGGGAAGGTGTAACCTTGTCGTCATAGGTCTCTGTTTGTTAGTTGTCTTTTGCTTTTTTACTGGTATTATTCAGTATTTGGTGTGACAAAAGAAGGCCCTTTTGTTTCCTCCTTTTTCCCTCTTTCAAAAAAAACCAACTTACAATCAAAAGGTTGTAATTTTTTTGATTATTATTTTGTTTCCTTTAATTTACTTGTACTGTATTTTTCCTCAAAGTGTTGTAATTTTGCGTCCTTAATATTCGCATAATATGATGCAAAAGCACATTAAAAATGAAAAAGAAATGCTCCGTATAGTGAGTATGGCCGAAAGTCAGGGAATCATTCTTGGCATATCTCCCTACAGCGGCTCCATTCAGCCAGCTGAGAACTACATTTTAGAAATCAAGTCTGACAGTTTTGTCAACAATTTGCACACAACTCAGAGGCTTGTTGTAATTATTCATTAGTAAATTTTTAAATTCAAATGTTAAAACTATTAAACAATGAAAATTAAAAAAAAATGGAACCAGTCCACGGCAGCTCAGCACACCTTAATTAATATGTTCAATAAATCCTTTTGAAGATGAAAAAAAATCATTTTAACAAGAATCTCATCAGCAGAATGAATGATGAGAGATCAACTCCTAAAGCCAACGGGAATCCCAATGAGAGTGTCAAGGCCGGACCTTTCAGTTACAGTGGCCCAAATCTAAAGCCTGTAGCTAAGGTTGGTATAGGCTTAGGTGTTCTCGGAGGGCTCATTTGGCTTGGCTACCAACTGTACAAGTTCTGGAAAAAGCCTAAAAACGACATCGATGTTGCTGAAGCTAAGTCTGGAAACACCATCAACGAGCACCACGAAGCCAGCAAAGACCACATGGCCGAGGATGACAATCGCACCGACAACGACATCCGTAAGGCCCAGGCGTTTAGTGAGATCAGAGTAAACGAGCGTAAGCAGATGATAGAGCTGAGGCAAACCATCAACCCCGTCACCGTCCCAACAGCACAAAAGGAGCGGAGTCTTAAAGGGTGGATCAATTGCTTCCATGCAAAGTACCCCATGCCAGACTATTCTTCCATCCCATTCCTTGCGACTGTCCTTGATGGATGCCCCGCCGGTTACAAGGATTCGATGATGATGAGCCTACTTTCGGCAGCCGGAGCCTTGTGTTTCTCGAAGGTGCGCGCATTGTATTTGGACCAAAAGCTCCACTCCCCCAGCATTCAAGTCATAGTCGAAGGAGAGCAGGGTTCAGGGAAAGGCAGCATACTCCATCTTCACAAGTGTGTCTTTAACAGGGTAATCGATGCTGATATGAAAAAGCTCGCGCGTAAAGATGCCAGTGACAAAATCATCCAGACCGCCGGAATCAATATCTCGCAGGCCAAGTTCTACGAGGTGGTGGCAAACAATCAAGGCGTACA
>CACZQL010000054.1 GCA_902783365.1 uncultured Bacteroidia bacterium
CTGCCAGTTGGTGCGATCCATGGAGAGCGTGTAAGGTCCTTTGTGGGGAAGGAGCTTGAAGATGAGCCTGGCGACAATCGAGAGGTCAAGGTCGTAGTCCGCCATGAAACGCTGGATGCGCCTCATGCTCGACAAGGCATCCGCCTTCCCACCGAAGGCCGTGGCGAGCTTGGCGAAATTGACGGCGCGCAATATGACGATGGCCTTGAGCATCTTTGAGAGGAATTTTATTCTGGCCAGGTTGATAGTTTTTCCGAAATAGGTGAGCAGTGTGTCAAATAAATCGTTATCTTTGCCCGTTGTCTTGAAATCAGTAACCATAGAAAACGTCGTAAACTTTCTTCAAAGTTACTGATTTTCAAGACAATAAACAAGTACTTTAACATATTATTTTGAATATTTATAACAATATTTATTCATCTTTAAAAATTGTCATGTACTAAAATGAGACAGGCTATTCTAATTACAGCTTACAAAGACCTGCCAATGCTGCAACGGTTGGTTGATTATTTCGATGAGGATTTTGAGATTTTCATTCATCTTGACAGACGATGCCGTGAGGATTATACCTTCCTGTTACAGTGTAAGTTCGCCCATTTATACCGGAAATACCCCATTGAATGGGGTGACTATCGGCACTTACAGGCCATCGTCATGATGATGAAAGAAGCCTACCATTATGAAGATTTGGAATATTTTCATCTCCTCACTGGTAGCGACTATCCCACAATGCCACTCAGACGGTTTAAGGTGTTTTGCGAAGAACACCGCAACGACAACTACCTGGAGAACTTCCCATTGCCACATGCGGACTGGGGAGCAGAAGGCGGACTCAATCGAATAAACTACTGGTGGTTGCGCCCCAATAGCACACGGTCAAAAGGAGCCTGGCTAACCCGTAAAATTGTTAATCTCCAACGTCGTTTGGGAATAGAACGCAACTTCAAATACTTTGAAGGCAAACTTTATGGCGGCGGTACCTATTGGAGTCTTTCTCGTAAAGCTGTCGGAATAGCGCTTGATTACCTTCGCAGTCATCCCAGTTATTTGCGCCGTTTCCGTCATACAAGTATTGCTGAAGAGATATGCCTGCCCACCATTTGGTGCAACAGCATCATTCCTCTCGTCAACGATTATAAACGATATATTGACTGGGGTCTCGATGGTGCCAATCCGCAAGTTCTTACAGAGAAAGACTACGACAAAATAATCAGTTCCGGGGCGCTATTTGCCAGAAAGATGGAGTCGGGTATTTCCGATCACCTCATTGATACTCTTTGCATCCAATGACGAAGCAAGTTGTAATTGTAGTGCCCATAATAACCGTCACCATTGAGGGTGATGAGTTGACTTCATTACAGCAATGCTTGAAGATGCTGAATCAACACGATATCTACTATCTTTGCAGTGATGAATTGGATACCTCATTCTACGAAAGCCTGAATAATAAATACGATGTTGCTTTTTATAAAACGACATTTAGAAAAGGTTGTTTTTCGAGTGTTGGTGCCTACAACAGGCTTTGCTTTTCTCCTAAACTTTACCGAGCATTCTCAAATTACGAATACATGCTTATCTACCAACTGGATGCATATGTTTTCGAGGATAGACTCGATTATTGGTGTAATTTAGGATACGATTATATTGGTGGCCCCTGGCTGTGTTCTTGGAGTAACGAGGTGGAAAATCTCGACCATTGGGAGGTGGGCAATGGCGGATTCAGCCTTCGGAGGATAGGTTCTTTTATCAATATACTGACAGATAAAAAAGTTTTAAACAAACCTCTGAAAAGTTATAAGCGTCTTTGCCATGAAAACCAGCAACGCCTGAAACACAAACCTTACTTGAGGTTATGGTACCTCTTTCGCGCGGTATGTGGCTATCACAATACCCTAGACTATTTTATAAAGCGAAATGGACAAGAAGACAAAGCTTATGCACAATGTCAATATAAAGGTCTACTTCGCCTTCCGACAGCTAGCGAAGCATTATCATTCAGTTTTGATATGCGCCCAGCCACCTGTTACAAGATGGCCGGAGAACATCTTCCAATGGGCTGCCATATGTGGTATAAATATGATAACGAGAAATTCTGGTATCCAATAATATACAAAACACAAAAGCATTGATATGGTTGATAACAATACTATTACTGTTACTTCGCCTTTGATGCCCGACTTTGATGAATTCGTCAAGGAATTGAAACAAATTTGGGTTAGCAAATGGATTACCAACAATGGCGACTTCCATAAAAAACTTGAAACAGCTCTTGCAGAGTATCTTAAAGTACCATACTTAAGCCTTTTTACCAATGGGACCATTCCTCTTTTAATAGCTTTGCAAGTACTTAAAATCAAAGGAGAAGTTATAACAACACCGTATAGTTTTGTTGCTACCACTCACAGTATATGGTGGAATGGCTGTGATCCCGTTTTTGTCGATATTGACCCTGCTACTGGAAATATCGACCCTCAAAAAATTGAAGCTGCTATCACACCTCGGACTACGGCTATTATGCCAGTGCATGTTTATGGAATACCTTGCAACATTATGGCGATAAAAGAAATTGCAGATCGTCACGGATTAAAAGTTATATACGATGCTGCTCATGCTTTTGGAGTAGAACTGAAAGGGGAGAGTATTTTAACTGCCGGAAATCTATCAACCATTAGCTTCCATGCAACAAAAGTTTACAACACCATTGAGGGTGGCGCTATTATAATGCGCGATGCTGAGATGAAAAAAGAAATCGACTTTCTAAAAAATTTCGGTTTTGCTGACGAAGTAACTATCGTTGGTCCTGGAATTAATGGCAAACTTGACGAAATACGTGCCGCATATGGGCTATTGAATCTCAATCATGTTAATGTTGCGATTGAAACTCGACATAAGATAGCCGATGCTTATAGAAAAGCTCTAAAGCCGATTGAAGGGATTACATTTTTCGAAGACATTCCCGATGTAAAGCATAACTATGGTTATTTCCCAATTTTGGTCGATAGGGAAAACTACGGTATTTCTAGAGACGAACTTTATCTCAAAATGCGAAGACAAAACATTTTAGGAAGACGATATTTTTACCCTCTCATAAATACCATCGGCACCTATCGACACCATCCTTCTGCTGCGAGGGAGAACCTTCCAAATGCCTATCAAATGTCGGAAAGCATATTATGCTTGCCCATACACCAAGACATGAGCGATTTAGACTTTCAAAGAGTAATTGATTGTATTATAAAATGATAGATAATAATTCTTTTTATTCACAAAAAGAACTTGAAACAATTGGGTTCAGTTCAATTGGGGAAGGTTGTTTAATTAGCCGGAATGCCAAATTTTATACTCCTTCCACTATCTCATTAGGGAATTGTGTTCGAATTGATGATTTTTGCATTCTTTCTGGAAACATTGAGTGTGGAAATGATATTCACATCTCCGCTTATGTGGTCCTATATGGAGCAGAAAGAATAATATTGGAAGACAATACGGGTATTTCAGCTCGAACTACAATATATTCCACAATGGACGATTTTAGTGGAGATTTTCTCATTGGTCCAATGTCCTCAGAAGGGACACGGCACGTAACCGGAGGGCCTGTGCTTCTAAGAAGGTATTCACAAATTGGAGCTCATTGCGTCGTGTTTCCAAATATTACCATTGGAACAGGTTCAATTGTGGGTGCCTGTTCTCTTGTGAAACATTCTTTGGATGAATGGGGAATATATGCGGGATGTCCTGCTCACTTTATGAAAAACCGCAAAAAAGGACTACTTGCCCTAATCAACAAATAATAGTCTCTAGTGGCTGCACCTATTTATATTCCAACTCTCTGCCGGCACGAACACCTTATTCGCTGCATAGAAAGCCTAAAAGCCTGTTCTATGGCAGACTTAACAGATGTATATATTGCCCTTGATTATCCTCTATCCGAAGATCATCGTCTAGGTTGGGGAAAAATAAACAGTTATCTTGATATTCTCCAACATGACAACCCTTTTAAAAAACTCTGTATTATTAAAAGGGACCACAATCTAGGTGCTTTTAAAAACGATATCAAGACCCTTGAAGAGTATATTATTCCCTTTTATGATCGATGGATTTTCTCGGAAGATGACAATGAATTTTCTCCAAACTTTTTAGAATATATGAACTGTTGTTTGGATCATTTCGATGTCGACAAAAAGGCACTTGCCGTTTGTGGTTATAACTGGCCCCAATATAGCATTAAATCCAATGGGAATAATTGGTATCGGCAGGATGTGTTTTTTTCAGCATGGGGTTTGGGGATGTGGAAAGATCGTTGGATAGAATGCCATCAAAAACTGCGTAGTGAAAACTACTTTAAAAAACAATTAGAAAGCCCTCAATCGCTATGGCGAATTTGGCGAACAGGATCTCACAATACCCATCTTTTTTTAAACTATACAATGACGGACCGATACATTTATCATGTTTACGATGAACTATGGGCGGCTTTCATGCATTTGGAAAATAGATATGTAATCATGCCAATTATATCCAAAGTAAAAAACTACGGACATGATGGCAGTGGCTTACACTGCGATAGGATTTCATCATACATAAATGTATTCCTTGATAACGAAAAGCACTTTTCGTTGCAAGGGAAAGATCTTTATTTTCGTCATAATCGCAGAGCAATAGTTAATAAGAATTATGGATTGCGACAAGTGCCCAAATGGTTATGGCAACGCTATACTGGCCGTTGGGTAAACCCGTTCCTTGAGGAATGGAAAGAAGACTATACCATCAATGTCAATGGCGAGCGTTTGTAGTTTTTCCTTCATTTTGCCCGTCTATAATGTAGAACCGTGGCTCAACGATTGTCTGAAAAGTCTGTGTTGTCAGGATTTCGATGGCTTTGAGGTAATTTGCGTCAACGACGGCTCCACAGACAGCAGTCGAGATATTCTCTCGGAATGGGAGAATTGCTTTCCGCAGATGAGAGTGATAGACCGAGAGAACGGCGGCCTTAGCGCGGCGCGTAACACGGGATTAAAAGCTGCCCAAGGTGATTACGTGGTTTTTGTGGATAGTGATGACTGGGTGGAACCAACCATGCTGAGCCGATTGGCAGCCATAACTGATGATGTTGACATGGTGTGCTTTGCCTGCCGCAGGACCGACAATGAATCCTGTGACACACTAGCAACGGAACAAAGTGATGGCTGGAGCTACTATAACCGTCATGCCCTTGAAGCCAGAATTGTGCCTTTTGTATGCGTTTGGCAACGATGCTATCGCCGAGAGTTTCTGATAAAAAATGGCTTGTCGTTCAGGGAAGGCATTCTGCATGAGGACAATGAGTTTACCCCTCGTGCCTGTCTAAAAGCTCGGTCGGTCAGGGCGATTCCTGATGTGCTCTATAACTACCGGGTGCGTCCGGGCAGCATCATGACTACTCGTGGATTGCGTAGCAAAGAGAGTTTGGTGTTGATTGGGAATGAATTGTCGGAGTTGTTCGCCAACGAGACGGGCATTGACAAAACAACGGTATATCGAGCATTGACGCAATGTTATCAAATGGCTTTTCTTGACAACAACCAAGAGGAAGACAGGCGTTTGCGGCAGATTGTTGATTGGAAATCGTATCGGAGGGTGAGCCGTACAAAGTTGCGCCATAGAGTGAATTATTTGAGGAATAGGCTATTTTGTTAATAAGCGATATTATATTATATTTTATGGTATGATTTTTGATTTAAGGGATAAATTATAATCGCTTATATACCATGAATAATATTTATGCTTTGTCAAATGCCGAATTGGTGAGAATGCTCGGAAGGCGTTTTAAAGCTTATCGTATAAAGTGCTGTTTGACTCAAAGTGAGATGTCGGAACAGTCAGGGGTTAGTGTGCCTACCATACGCAGTTTTGAAAATGGAAGACTGGCTAATATCTCCTTGCAAGTTTTGATGGCTCTGATGAGAGCAGTTGGACAATTGGAGCAAATAGATGGTATTCTCCCTGAGATTCCCGTAAACCCCAAAGATGTTTTCGAGGGGAAACGACAACCCCAACGTGTGCGTCATGGAAACTAAGGCGATAGCGATAAGGCTTTGGGGGGAGGTGCTGGGTTACCTTTCTTGGGATGAACACAAACGTTGTTCCTTGTTTGTCTTCGAGGATAGTTTTCTCAAAACAAACTGGGATGTGGCTCCTTTGTATTGTTCTATTCATTCCCCATCTGCATTGTTGCCTCGTCGAGGGATTGTGGAGAAACTCTATGCTGGACTGCCTCCTTTCGTTGCGGACTCGTTGCCTGATCGTTGGGGCAATCGCGTGTTTGATGCATGGGCCAAACGGAATGGCATTGTATCGAGGAATCTTACCGCTCTTGATAGGCTTTCTTTCATCGGCAAACGAGGTATGGGTGCCTTGGAATTCGAACCGGCGCAATTGTTGACTGGGGAAGAAATGCCGATACCTGTAGCAGAGCTTTATCATCTTGCCATGGCTATTCAAGAGGAGAGACAAGATGTTTGGCTCAAAGGTGAAGGCAATATCTTTTTGGAGGATTTGTACAGAGTGGGTACTTCTGTCGGTGGAAAGCGGGCAAAAGCGGTTATTGCGATGAACAAAGATAGGGTAATAAGGTCGGGACAAGCTGAACTGCCAGCCGATTACATCCATTACATTTTGAAGTTTAACGATGATAAGGTTTTTCCCTTCTCAGAGGTTGAATATGCTTATTATTTGATGGCATGTTCTGCTGGAATTACCATGATGCCAAGTAGTCTAATGACCATAGAGGGTAAGTCCCATTTCCTCACAGAACGATTCGATCGACCGAAAGGAGAGAAATTACACGTGCTTACGTTGGCAGCAATGGATCCAGATGCGGACTCGTATGAGGATTTGTTTTCCGTTTGCCGAAGGTTGCGTTTGCCTGAAAACCAACAGAGAGAGCTGTTCAGAAGGATGATTTTTAATGTGCTGGGCTGTAATGTTGATGATCATAGTAAGAATTTCTCTTTCGTGATGGATAAGCAAGGTAAATGGAGTTTGGCTCCCGCATACGATATGCTTTTTACTTTTGATTTGGATGGACCCAAATATGTTAATAGACATTCGCTCTCTGTAGGCATAAAGACGGATGGTATTACCATTGACGATCTGAAAGCGTTTGCGATAGAGAATGATATTGGTCATGCCGATACTATTATTGATGAGGTTAAAACGGCTCTCTCAAAATGGAATACATTTTCTTTTGATGCGGGTGTCCCAAAACAATGGAGTGAAAGAATTGCAGTTGAGTTGCTGGGACACTGATTCTATGATGTTTTTTAGTCTATGCCGAATCGGTAATTTTTTACTTGGCAACTAACGCGAGGGTTCGGATAGCATTATTAGACAAAAGCTGATTAGTGTGTAGTTTATCAATCTTTGACGTAGTGTTATCAACTACCGCTTTTTGAGAAGTATCGTGCCGAAAACCATCATTTGCAGCAAATGGCTGATAGGAGTGCTTGTCGAAGAGTGAGC
This sequence comes from uncultured Bacteroidia bacterium, assembly GCA_902783365.1. Taxonomy (GTDB): domain Bacteria; phylum Bacteroidota; class Bacteroidia; order Bacteroidales; family F082; genus Limimorpha. Next base: position 7,501 of record CACZQL010000054.1, read on the forward strand.
CGAACAAAGTTGCGGCATAAATGGAATTATTGGAGAAATAAAATGGGATTATAGTTTAATCATTGTTTAAGTTATTAATTGCGATGAAAGAAAGAACTATTATTATTAATAATGCTCCTTTCACCTACATGGATGAAGCAGGTGATAAGTATGTTTTTAATTCCATGACTCATGATGATATGGCAGCTATATTGGCTTTGTCAACAGGTCTTTTAAAAGATTGTGGAATAGAGCATTTTTTGGCATTTGGAACATTACTGGGTTCGGTTAGGGAAGGGAATTTTATCAAAGGTGATGATGATGTTGACATTATTGTTGCAGATGAGGGGAGGTTATTTAATAGTTTGCCGTATTTGAAAGAACATGGTCTGTATATCAATCGTATTTTTGAAACAGAATTATACACGTTTCATACAGAAGGTAGAAAAGGACATATCGATATGTATATTTTGAGGCCGATTGATCGTTGGGTTTACAGGAATTGGTGTGTGAGTATTAGAGGCCATTATGCCCCAAAACGTCTTTTCCAAGGAACTGATACGACTTCATACACTATTGGTGGCAAATGCTATCCGTGTCCAATTAATCCTGAAAAATTATTGCAATGGTGGTATGGAAAAACGTGGAGAATACCTCAGTCCAGGAAAGCGACAGAAGATGTCCTGCTTCGTCGGCTTGAAGTGTTTCCGTCAATGGTTTTGAGGAAAGTGAAACGAAAGCTTAAGTTGAATAAGGGTTAGTGTATAGTTCTCATAGTTTTTTTTTTTTTTTTTTTTTTTGATTCACTGGTGTTATGTTTTTTTCAGTTGTAATACCTTTATATAACAAAGAACCTTATGTCGCAAAAGCCATCCAAAGTGTGCTGGCTCAAACCTATGAGGATTATGAGTTGATCGTTATGGATGACGGTAGTAAGGATGATTCGTTTTCAATAGCCTTGAAAACAATCGAGGGTCACGAACACTGTCATTTATATCGGCAAAGAAACAGAGGCGTGAGTTTGGCTCGAAACAATGGTGCTGCACTTTCGCAAGGTGACTATTTGTGTTTTCTTGATGCAGATGACTGGTGGGAACCGACTTTTTTAGAGGAGATGTCTAAACTGATTGGGGAGTTTCCTGATGCTGGTATCTATGGAACGAACTATACCATCGTGAATGAAACTAAACATAAAACAAGAGTGGCACCGATAGGAGTGGAAGAAGGGTTCAAGAAAGGGTATATCAATTATTGCCAGGTTTATTCCAAAACCCTGGCGATGCCGCTGACCTCCATATCTGTTGCGATTCCCCGACTTGTTTTTGATGAAATGAAAGGCTTTCCCCAAGGTATAAAATTAGGAGAGGATTTTTTACTGTGGATTCATATCGCATTGAAATACAAGGTGGTTTTTTTGAACAAGCCCTTGGCGTATTACAATCAGGATGTGGATTCATTGCATAGTGGTACTCACAAGAAACGTTATGATCCCGACGCTTTTATGACTTTTTATTTCGGTCAATTTGAGAAAGATGAGCAAGAAAATCGCGATTTAAAAGTACTTTTAGATCGCATAAGGGTTTATTCTTTGATGAGTTTTAGGAAGCAAAATCTTTATCCAGAACTGGTGCGAAATGAGATTGCTAAAGTGGATTTCTCAAATGTGGAGTCAAAATACAAGTTCTATTACAAAGCCCCGTACTGGATAGTGAATGCTTATTGTCGAATATTGCAGCTGTTATCGCAGATTAAACAAAAACTATTGAAATGAAGATTATCAAAAAAATACTCGCCAAAATACGTGGGGAGCAGGATATTAATAAATTAATTAAAAAAGGATTGAAAATTGGCAAAAATTGTAAGCTTGGGAATTGTACGATAGATCCTTCTCATTGCTTTCATATAACCATTGGCGACAATGTAACATTTGGTCCCAAAGTACATGTGTTGGCACATGATGCAAGCACAAAACTGTTTCTTAATTACACTAGGGTGGCAAATGTTTCAATAGGATGCAATGTGTTTATTGGTGCATATAGTATTATTATGCCGGGAGTCCATATCGGCGACAATGTTGTCGTGGGGGCAGGAAGTATTGTGACGCATGACATTCCTCCTAATTCAGTTGCAATTGGTTCTCCAGCAAAAGTGGTGAAACAATTATCGGTTTTTCTTGAAGCAAAAAGAAAAGAAATGACCGATGGCAATAAGTTTGATGAGGAATACACTGTACGTAATACTCAGTTTTCAAAACACCATCGTGACAGACTAACAGAAGTTTGTGAAGATTATGGATGTGTTTATGTAGAATAGTCATATATTATATTGTTAATTGTTTTAATACGATGATTATCAATAGATTAGCTGTGCGTTTTAACGCAAGGTATTGGACTATAGGCTTTGTGAATAATGGATTGGATGGTATAATGAACGATAATCCCATCCAAGTTGAATGGCTAAAAATGCCAAAGAATTGTTGGTTTGCAGACCCTTTTATTCTGGAGGTTAACAATGATGAAATACAGGTTCTTGTTGAGGAAAAACTTGTGGGGTCTGATAAAGGAGTAATAACATTATTAAAGGTGGATAGGCAGAGTTGGGAGCTAAAGTCTAAAAAGATTGTGCTTGAACTTAAAACCCATCTGAGTTTTCCCTGTATATTGCGAGAAAAGGGAAAGATTTATATCTATCCTGAAAGCGCTTGCAGCGGAAAACTTGATATGTATGAATACAATCCGATAACAGAAACTACAAGCTATTTCAAAACAATATGTGATGATGAGGTTTGGGATTCATGTATTACCGACCGATTTGGAGAAAAAATGCTTTTTACGGCTGCACACAACGATAAAGTACTTGATATTTACAAATGGGATGATGCCAAAAGTCGTTTTCTGCCTTGGAAGCAGGTGCATTCAGATAACAAGAACTCGCGTATGGGCGGTCAATTATTTGAATACCAAGGCGATGTTTATTATCCAGCACAAGACTGCAATAGAAATTATGGCTCTGCTATTCAGATTAAGAAAATCAATTATTCAGATGACCTTTTCTCATTTGAGACGGTGAGAAGATTAACATCGAACCACCCTAAGATGAAGCTTGGACTGCACACAATGAATGAATATAAAGGTATTGTTGTTATTGATGTTTATGGATACAGGTATCCTTTGTTGGGAAAAGTTGTAGATTGGATGGTGAAAATGAAAAAGAAACTGTTATCTAAACGTTGAAATTGTAATGATATGGAAAACAACGAAATAAAATATGTCTTGAAGTGGACAGACAAAATAGATGATAAGTCAATTGAAGATTTTTTAAACGTTGAAAATGCTGTTTTTAGTGGGTTTACTAGACAGTTGCTTGAAAATAAGTATTTGAATAATATTTACGGGCCCTCATTGATTACGATAGCATATTTGGATGGAAAGCCTGTGGCTGCTGATTCAATGATAAGGAATGATATTAATGGTCTTGCCTATCAAAGTGCTGACACTTGTGTGCTTGAAGATTGTAGAGGGAAAGGAGTTTTTTTACAAATGAAAAAAAAGGAGATTGAAATGATAGGAGAAAACACTATCTTTTTTGGTTTTCCTAATGGAAATTCATTTCATGGTTTTGTTAAAATGGGATGGAATGTTCAATGTGGATTGTATCCGAAATATCTCATATTTCCTTTTTTATACGATTTAAGAAATCGGGAACTTATTGATTTTGAATATGCCAAATGGTTGAGTCATTCAAGTCATAAGTTCTATTATTATAAATGTGGACATAATTATTATTTAATCAAGCAAGGGCAGAAGTGCTTTCAGATGATTGGAAGGATAGAACGTGATGCAGCCTTGCTTTTTGAGAGGAAAAAACATCCTGGAGTTATTAAATATTACAGTAAAAAGAAATTTATTTTTAATAATAAATATTATGGAAGTATTATTACATATGGGAACCCCCAATTCGATATCCCGTATTGGAAACATGATACTTTTATTGGCTGAAAATCAATAAAACAATTATCTGCAAAATGATACCCCGTATAATACATTATTGTTGGTTCGGTCGTGGGGAAATGTCACAATTGGCAAAAGATTGCATTGCCTCATGGCATAAGTTTATGCCCGATTGGGAATACAAGCTTTGGAATGAGGAGAATTTCGATGTCAACATCATTCCATATTCAAGCGAAGCCTACAAGGCAGGGAAATATGCTTTTGTGAGTGATATTGCCAGATTATGGGCGGTCGAAAAAGAAGGAGGCATTTACCTTGATGTCGATTTTGAGGTATATAAATCCTTTGAACCTCTTTTGAATTATAAAGCTTTCGCCGGTTTTGAAGGATGCAAACGCAAACTATTGATGATGGGCGTTTTCGGCAGTGAGGCGCATGGAGAATGGGTTAATGAGATTTGGCACATGTATGATGATCGTCATTTTTTGTTGCCAGATGGCAGCTGTGATTTAACTACTAATGTGCTGGCTGCAACTCAATGTATGGCGAAATCTGGATTCCAACAGAATTGGCAAGAGCAGGATTATAAGGATTTACATGTTTTCCCCACTGATTATTTTTCCCCCAAGCATACTACTGGAGAATACTTCAGAACAGATAACACTTTTTGTGAGCATAAAGGTGTGAGCTCATGGGCTAATCAGCAAGGTGGCAAAAAAAGGATTGCCAGTATTATTGGTGCAAAAAACATGACTCGTTTGATAAAGATAAAAAGAAAACTGTTTGGATGAACGATTCAATTTATTAAATGTTGTTCTGTAGTCGCATTGCTTGAATGCTTGGTCTCAATTTGGATTTGTTATTTAAAGTTAATTGTTTTTGATTCAGTTTGAAGAGAATTCTACTTGTTTTTGGCACTCGTCCTGAAGCCATTAAGATGGCACCTTTGGTTCATGAATTCAAAAAGTACCCTGATCAATTTGAAACCTTGGTTTGTGTGACCGGTCAACATCGGGAATTGTTAGACCAAGTGATGGATCTGTTTCAAATCGTTCCCGATGTGGATTTGAACATCATGAAAAGCGGGCAAGATTTGTATGATATTACTAGCAGGGTGCTGTTGGGAATGCGGAGTGTGTTCCAAGAGATGTCTCCCGACTTGGTGTTGGTGCATGGTGATACGACAACCTCTATGGCCGCTGCGTTAGCTGCTTTCTATCAACAGATTCCTGTTGGGCATGTGGAAGCTGGACTCCGTACAGGGGACATTTATAGCCCATGGCCCGAAGAGATGAACCGTTTGATAACGGGAAGGATAGCCTCGTATCATTTTTCCCCTACTCCGTTGTCTAAGCAAAATTTGTTAAACGAAAATGTGAAATCTGAACACATCATTGTGACTGGTAATACAGTGATTGATGCTTTGCATTGGGTGGTTAACAGGATTCATTCTGAACAAGGACTTCGTGATACACTTCATGATGACGTTTTGCGTTTTGGCTATGATACGGCCAGATTGGCAAAGAATAAACGCTTGGTTTTGATTACAGGTCACCGTCGCGAGAACTTCGGTGAGGGCTTTTTGAACATCTGTCATGCGATTAAGGCTTTGGCAGTGCATTATCCAGAGGTTGATTTTGTGTATCCAGTACATCTGAATCCAAATGTAAGGAAACCTGTCATGGAATTATTGGCTGATGGTGCAGAAAACGTGTTCTTGATCGATCCGTTGCAGTATTTGCCATTTGTATATCTGATGGAACGGGCCTATCTGATTCTGACAGATAGTGGAGGAATCCAAGAGGAGGCTCCAGGTTTGGGTAAACCGGTATTGGTGATGCGAGACACTACAGAACGTCCAGAGGCAGTGGAGGCTGGCACGGTCCTACTGGTTGGCGCGAATCGAGAAAGGATTGAGCGTGGAGTGTCCCAATTGCTGGATGATAAAGGCCTATATAAAAAAATGAGTGAGTCGAAGAATCCATTTGGTGACGGGTCGGCTTGTCAGAGAATTGTGAATTATTGTGTGTCGATTTAATTTGCAAAACGATACATAAATAGAGATTTGTTGGATAAAATCTAAAGTTTTTTGTTCGGATGAATGGGCTGATTTATAAGGTGCTGCGTTATACAGGCATTGCATGGCTATGGCGTGAAATTGTTCAGCGAAACAAAGTGACGTTTCTGCTGTTTCATGATATGTCTGCTGATGATGCGAAGAGGAACTTGAACTATTTGAATAGGCACTACCATATTATCGGCCTCAATGATTATCTTGAGGCAGTACGAGGAGTAGGGAAATTACCCAATAAAGCGGTTGTCATCACTTTTGATGACGGTCATTTGAGCAACTATAAGCTCTATCCTATTATTGAGCAACTTGGTATTCCCGTGACTATTTTTTTGTGCTCTTCTATTGTTGGTACAAATCGCCACTTTTGGTTTAGACATTCCGAAGCTGTAAAGCGTGATGTGGAAGCACTAAAAAGCATGAACAATAGTGAGCGGTTGCAGAAACTCCAAACGATGGGGTTCTCACAAGAACAGGAATTTGAGGATCGACAGGCCTTAAGTTGTAAGGAGATTGAGGAGATGAAATCAAAGGTGGACTTTCAATCGCATTCATGTTATCACCCTATCCTTCCGAAGTGTGATGATGTTACTTCACGAGAGGAGATTGTCGTTTCTAAACAGCAGTTGGAGTCTTCGTTTGGATTGGATATTTATGCCCTCTCATACCCCAATGGCGACTATTCTGATAGAGACATTAGGGTTGCTAAGGAAGCAGGTTATCAGTGCGGTATCACGGTGGATTCAGGGTACAACAATCTCCACTCAGACTTGTTCCGCTTGAAAAGATTCTCGGTGAATGATGCCAAATCCATCACCGAGTTAATGGTTAAAGCCAGCGGCATATATGCCTTGATCAAACATAGACTGCACAAGCCCTCATACGGCTACAAACCCTCAAAGTCATGAGAATTGTCGTTCTTTCTGGTTCGGGATTAAATGAGTTTCAACTACAAGTGTTGAAGCCTATTGTTGATGACCATTCGATTGAAGTAGTCGGTGCCTTGATTGACAATCGTCCCAAGCCTTCGTTTAAGAAACGTTTCCTTAAGAATCTCAAACGTGGGCGAGGAGGATATATGTTGGTGATGTTTTTCAAGAGTAGGCGACATAAGAGTGATTCCTCTGTAGCTGCAAAGGATTATTTTGGGAGCATTGGAGTGCCCTGTCTGGTTACTCGTGAGCCTTATAGCGAAACAACTGTTGCGAACTTAAAGGCATGGCAACCTGATGTTATGGTGATGTTGGGAGGTTTTGGTATTGTGAAAGAGCCTCTGTTGTCATTGGCATCTCATGGTGTTTTATCTTATCATCATGGCAATATGAGGAAATACCGCGGACAACCAGTTGGTTTTTGGGAGCTGTATAACGGTGAAAAAGAAATGGGGGTTACTGTCCAAAAACTTGCTGCTGGCATTGACAAAGGAATACCGATTGTAGAGATGACCATTCCCATTGAAAAGGATGACAATGTGAAGAGCTTGTGTGAAAGGGCTTTAGAGTTCAGTGTCCCAATGATGCATAAAGCTCTTCAATTAGTAGGGGAACCGAATTTTATCCCGATCGAAATACAAAAATTCGGTCCTATTTATACCTTACCAAATTTGAGACAATATCTTCGATTACAATGTAAGTTGCGTTTTAGAAGATGATACCATTTTTTCCGAAACAGATAGCTACTAAAGCCATCGTATTTTATCTTGCCACGTTGGCAATTGTTAGCGTTTTTTTTATTAATTATGCGATGGGGGTGGTGTATATCCTGTTGGGTGTGATGTGGGTCGTCGGTTTTTTCTTGTTGAGTAATTATTGCAGTGTGAGATGGAGATGTATTCCTGAAAAGCAGTGGAAGAGTCGTTTATTCTTGACCGCATTGGGATTGAGATGGGCTTGGGTGGTTTTCTCTTATTTTTTCTATCAAGCTAAAACAGGTCAGCCCTTTGAGTTCGCTGCCGCTGATGCGTTTTGGTATTACGAGGAGTCAGTAGGGAATCGTAACACCTCAATATCAGATATATGGGGCTATTTATTTGTTCACTCCCAAACGGTTTCTGATTCTGGATACGTTTTTTATTTGTCTTTGCTATGTAAAATCGTTGGAGACAGTATCATCCTTCCTCGTTTGGTGAATGCGATTCTTGGTGCGTGGACTTGTGTCTTAATGTATCAATTAACCAAGCGAATCGTTGGAGAGGAAGCTGGTAGGTTGGCGGCGGTTTTTTCTTGTTTTATGCCCAATTTGATTTATTATTGCGGCTTGCATTTAAAGGAAACCGTAATGATTTTTTTGCTGGTGGCTTTTTTGGAGCGTGCCGATCATTTGTTGAGGAGTCAAAAGTATAATGTTTGGACTATTATTGTACCTATCCTGTTATTGGTGAGTCTGTTTACTTTCCGCACGGTACTGGGTGCTGCGTCCGCTTTTGCTTTTGTAACAGGATTGGTGTTTACAAGGACTTCGGTAGTTGGTCGGAAAAAACGAGTGATGATTATTGCATGGGGTGCTTTAGCTGTATTGACGTTGGCGGGTGGAGTTATTGTGAATGAGATACAGGGGGTGTGGGAGGATCGTGGAAGCAATCAGGAAAACAAGCGCTTGATGCAAACAAACAAAGGCAATCAATGGGCAAAATATGCTACGGGTGCCGTGATGGCACCTATGATGTTTGTGTTGCCGTTCCCTACTATGGTGGATGTGGATGAACAATACAACCAACAAATACTGAGTGGAGGTAATTATGTTAGGAATTTCTTTGGCGGTTTTGTGTTGTTGGCAGTGTTTAGTGCTATTTTTTTAAAAAAGAATTGGCGGGATCTGTCATTGATAGGCTCTTTTGTGGTTGCCTATTTAGGTATTGTTTCCGCTAGTGGATTTGCTAACTCTGAGCGATTTCTCTTGCCAGGTTTGCCTGTGTTGTTAATCCTGGCAGCCTATGGCGTGTCTTTGCTGAATGCCAAAAATTATCGTTATATCAAGAATTGGTTTATCATCGTCCCTGTGATGATTATCGGCTGGGCCGTGTTTAAACTGGGCTCACGAGGTTTGTTATGAGAATTCTATTGATATGTAATTATAAGCCAGGGGTGGGAGGTATTTCTGGTCAAGTGGAGATCCTGCAAAAGAATCTTCAAGGAGAGGGACATATTGCAGTTGTCTTTAGTACTAAAGCTTCTTTGAAAAAACGCTTGGTAATGTTTCCCCAACTTAAACGTAGGGCAGAAGGTTACGATGTGCTACATATCCATTGTTGCTCGGGTTGGGGTTTTCTTCCCGCTGTATTGGGTGTGACCGTGGGTAAACAGTTAGGGAAAAGAATCGTCCTGACCTATCACGGTGGAGGAGGGGAGCGGTTCTTCGATAAGCATCCTAGACTGGTACGAAAGTATTTGATGCGAACCGATGTCAATATCGTGTTGTCTGGTTTTCTGGCAAATGTGTTTCAAAAGCACCACCTGCCTTATCGGATTATCCCCAACATTATTGAACTGGATGATGCCTGGTTTAGAATCCGACAGCCTATCCAACCCCACTTTATGTGCGTCCGTGCCCATGAAGAGTTATATAACATCCCCTGCATCTTGCGTGCCTTTCAACGTGTGCAACAACAAATTCCAAAAGCAACCTTGATGCTCGTAGGTGGAGGCTCCCTACATGAGGATTTGAAGCGACAAGTGGAGCAAATGGGTCTTTCCAACGTGGTGTTCACTGGTCGAGTTGACAACAGTGAGATTGTGAAATACTTGGATCAAGCAGATGTCATGTTATCTGCGCCAAAGATTGATAATATGCCCGTGTCGTTGATTGAAGCCATGAATGCTGGGATGCTGGTTATTTCTTCAAGGGTTGGCGGAGTACCTTACTTGGTTGAGGATGGCGTGAGTGGTCTGCTGTTTGAAAGTGATAATGATGTCGAATTGGCAGATAAAATGATTTGGATAACTAATCATCAAAATACAGCTCACAATATGGTGATAAAGGCCAAACAAATGGTTCAACAATACCAATGGGCGAGTGTGAAAAATAAACTATATGTAACTTATGGGATTCATTCATGAACACATTATCCTGCCGCTGAGTGATTGGGCAAAAGGTGAACAGGTGCATAAGTATTTGTGTTTTTTGCGCCAAGCGGAACAATGGGATGAAACAGAAATAAGAGCATACCAGAATCAGAAAATAAAAGAACTGATTCCTTATGTCGCCAAGGAGGTGCCATTTTATCAGGATTGGTTCGCAAATAACAGTGTTGATCCTTTGGATATCCAAACTGTAGAAGGTCTTCATAATTTGCCAATTGTAAACAAGGCAGTGATGAGGAGAGAAGGCCTCGATCGTTTTTCCGCTTGTGGCTTTCCAAAAAAGAAACGCATAGCCTCTCGTTCCAGTGGCTCGACAGGTGAGCCTTTCTCGTTTTATATATCCAAAGAAGCCTATTCAATCAATTTGGCTGCTAAACTGCGCACCTGGTATCAAGCAGGTTATTGCTTAGGCGATCGATATATGAAAATCGCTAACGGAGCAAGGCATGGACGCTTAAAAAAAATGCAGGATCGGATGAATCGTTGCCTCTATGTGCCATTCTATTCTATTAACGATGAAACATTGAAAGGCATCCTTGATCTAATTGAAACACAAGAACCATCCTTTATCCGTTCGTATCCTATTCCGCTATATTTGCTGTCTCAATACCGAAATAACCATCCGGGTTATCTGTTCAATCCTCTTCATGTGATGACAACAGGTTCGACTTTGCCTATAGAATACCGCAAGGAAATCGAAACGGCCTTTGGCTGCGATGTGATTGATTCATATAGCTGTGAGGGCACGCCAAACACCTATGAAACGCAGGCACATGATGGTTATCACATCACTCATGCATACGGCATGATTGAGGTGTTGGATGACATGGATCAACCAGTGACTAATGGGGTGGGCAGAGTGGTGAGCACGGATTTTTGGAACAAGGCGCATCCATTTGTTCGCTACGACACACAAGACTTAGTGGAAGTAAAGGGAGGAAGGATTAATCGCATTATAGGGCGACAGTGTGAAAGTTTGATTGATGTGAATGGACAACGATATACAGTGCATAATTTTGTGGGTTTTTTCCAAGAGGATAATCGTCCAACAAAACAATCGGTGATTGCTTATCAAGTCGTCAAAAGAAAGAATGGATCCATCGAATTCAAATTGGTGGTCAATGAACAATACAATGCCAACATTGAAAAATATATCATTGATTATTGGAATCATCTCCTGAATGTTCCAGTATTTGTATCGGTTGTTGACAAAATACCCTTGATGAATAATAACAAAAGACTTACGATAGTTGACGAAGTATAATGTTTTATGCCAAGTAAAGAAATTCTTCAATATCATCATCTGGACACCCCTTTGGGGCGAGTCAAATACACTTTTATCCAGCTGTGGCGTTTTAGCTTGTCGAGACTGGCCTTTTTTGTCCCATTCAAGTCATGGAGGGCAACCATGTGCCGCTGGAGTGGAGTGAATGTTGGCAAAAGGGTCTATATCGGCCACGATATGATCTTCGACCGTGCTTTTCCTGAACAGATCACCATAGGTGATGACACAGCGATTGGTGATCGCTGTACAATAACCGCTCATGGATGTATTCCTACGCAAACTCCGTTGAAAGAGATATACCCTTTGACAGTGAAACCCGTAAACATAGGTAATAGGGTCTGGATAATGCCTAATGTGACCATTATTTATGGTGTGACCATAGGAGATGAGGCAGTGATTGCGACAGGGGCAGTGGTCACAAAGGACGTGCCCCCTCGTACGCTTGCTGGTGGTGTTCCGGCTAAAATATTAAAGCAATTATGAATATTCTTTTTCAGCTTGGTCATCCAGCTCATTTCCACCTCTTTCGGAACACCATAACCAATCTCAATCGGGATGGTCATCAAACCTATATCCTGATTAAGAAAAAGGACATTCTAGAAGATCTGTTGAAGGAGGCCGGACTTCCATACGTTAATATTTTGCCCAGTGGGAAGAAATCGAAACTCTCACTGTTGCTGAGGTTGTGGCGGGTATTTTGGTTTACCTTGCGGCATCATGTTGATGTGCTTGTTGGCTCTACCCCTGAAGTCGCTCAAATCGGATGGTTGCTTCGACGCCGCTCAATGATCATGGCGGAAGATGACGCATCGGTAGTGCCACAATTTATTAAAGCGGTACGACCTTTCGTTGATGCCTATCTTTCACCCATTACCTGTGATAACGGGGCACTCGAATCTAAAACTACTCATTATGCCGGTTTTCATAAATTGGCTTATCTTCATCCTGCTCAATTTATTCCAGATCCCAATGTGGTGGATCGTTACTTTCCTCATCAGGAGCCCTATTTCTTGTTGCGTTTTGCTCAGCTAAACGCATACCATGATGTGAGTGCTCATGCAAAGGGGTTTGACAAAGAAATAGCGCTGCGTCTCATTGAGCGATTGTTGCCATACGGGAAAGTGTTCATAACTTCAGAACGGCCCTTGGAATCAGAATTGGAACAATATCGTTTGAATATCAATCCGTTGGACATTCATCATGTGATGTTTTTTGCAAAACTGTATATTGGTGATAGCCAAAGCATGGCGGTTGAAGCCGCCATGTTGGGGACTCCAAGCCTACGATTCAACGACTTTGCAGGAAAAATTGGCGTATTGGAGGAATTGGAGCATAAATATGAGTTGACTTGCGGTATCCCTTCTTCTGATCCTCAAAGACTATTCGCCAAAGTCGATGAATTGCTGGTGATGTCTGATTTGCATGAGGTTTTCCAACGACGCCGTAAAAGAATGCTTTCTGATAAGATTGATGTCACCGCCTTCTTCACCTGGTTCATTGAAAACTATCCTGAAAGCCAGAGAATCATGCGGGAGAACCCCGACTACCAATTTGGATTCAAATAAGCTATGCGCCATATCACGTTGATTGCGGGCGCACGCCCCAATTTCATGAAAATTGCCCCGCTCATCCATGCCATCATAAAGACAGAAGGGGAGGGGAAAGACATTCATTATCGTCTTGTCCATACGGGTCAGCACTACGACCGGCAGATGAGCGAAACCTTTTTTGAGGAACTCAACATCCCTCAGCCCGATGTCAACCTGGGTTGTGGAGGTGGCACTCAGGCTGAACAGACAGCGGCTATCATGACGGCTTTTGAAAAAGACCTCATGGCGCATCCTACAGACTTGGTGCTCGTGGTGGGCGATGTGACTTCCACCATGGCTTGCTCCATTGTGGCGAAGAAGCTTTGTGCGAAAGTTGCCCACGTGGAGGCAGGCATCCGTTCCTGGGACCTCACCATGCCTGAAGAAATCAACCGCATGGTTACTGACTGCCTCGCCGATTTCTTCTTCACCACCTCCGAGGTGGCCAACAACAACTTGCGCAAGGCCGGAGTGCCTGACTCTAAAGTTTTTTTCGTGGGTAATGTAATGATTGACACCTTGATGGTCAACCGTTCGCGTTTTGTCAAACCTGCCATCTATGACACCTTGCAGTTGCAACCACAGCAGTTTTTGACCCTCACTATGCATCGCCCGGCCAATGTGGATGAGGCAGAAAAACTAAAACACTTGATGCATGAGATTGTCAACAATGTGCATGGCTTGCCTGTGGTGTTTCCTATCCATCCCCGAACGGCAAAGGCGTTCAATGAATTGGGAATAAAGGCAGATAACCTTCATATCGTGGAGCCTTTGGGGTACCTCGAATTCAATTACTTGGTGGAACGTTCCAAAGCGGTGGTTACCGACAGCGGAGGCATCACCGAGGAGACCACTGTGATGGGGGTGCCTTGCATCACCCTCCGCGACAATACGGAACGTCCAGAGACTTGTACCATCGGCACCAACGAGCTGATTGGTACGAATCCCGACAATATTAAACCCGCCTTGGACCATCTTTTCGCTGGGCAGTGGAAGAAAGGTGGCATCCCGCCGCTTTGGGATGGCCATGCCGCTGAAAGAATCGTGGATGTCTTGACCCGAATTTGATTTTGTATTCCTATGGATTTTACTCTTCAAAAGTATAAAGAACTTCTGCTCGCTCTAAAAGATTATGGCTCGGTTATGCTCCGCCACGATGTGGATCTGAAACCCCAAAACAGTCTTCAAACCGCCATGATTGAGCATGAGCTTGGTTGGAAGACCACCTATTATTTCCGAGCTGTTCCCGAAAGCTGGGACGAAGCCATCATCCTCCAAATTGCCTCCTTGGGGCATGAAGTTGGCTATCATTATGAATCGTTGACCACTTGTCATGGTGACATAGAGGCCGCCTATCAGGATTTCTGTACCAATTTGGAAAGATTGAGGCAATTGGTTCCCGTCACAAGCATCTGCATGCATGGGAGCCCAAAGTCGAAATGGGACAGCCGAGATCTTTGGAAACACTATGATTATCATCAACTTGGAATCAATTATGAGCCTTATCTCGACATGGATTTCTCCAAATTTTTCTATCTAACAGATACCGGTCGGCGTTGGGATGGTTTTAAAATGAGCGTGCGTGACAAGATACCCGTGTTTCAAGAACAATGGGTGAAAGAGGGATTGGTATATCATACTACTGACGATATCATCCATGCGATTCAGAAGGCAACTTTTCCTCGAAAAGTGATGATTACCACCCATCCCCAACGATGGACGGACAATCGAGTGGAGTGGTTCTCCGAATTTCTCTCGCAGTCAGCCAAAAACTTAGTGAAAAAGATGCTGGTTAAAAACCAAAATAAAATGTAATTTTGCACGCAAAACGAATTCGTTATGAAATATCTCAAGTTATTTTCTTTTGTTGCTTTCCTCATTGTTGTGGCCAGCTCTTGCGTCACCCCTAAGGAAGTCGATTATCTCCAAGATCTACAACCTGACAGATCCATTCCTCTCAACAGCAAATTCGAGGCTGTGATATGCCCATACGACCAACTGCACATTACTGTTAGGGGCTATGGCGTGGAAAAGGAATTGGCTGAGCCTTTTAACCTTACTCAGGTCACTGGTCAACTTGGAAGCCAAAACAATTTGGATTATCTTGTGGATGTCAACGGAGATATCCAGTTTCCGACCTTGGGTAAGATTCATGTGCAAGGTATGACCCGTTTGGAATTGTTGGACCTTATAAAAAACAAGCTTATTGATGAAGGCTACATGAACAATCCCATGGTGGATGTCCGGTTCACCAACTTCAGGGTTTTTGTGCTGGGAACTGCAGATGGAGGTAAGGTGTTGAACATCTCTAATGAACGCTGCACCTTCCTTGAGGCGCTTGCCATGATGGGAGGTCTGAACAAATTCTCCAAACGCGACAAGATTGCGGTGATGCGCGAGGTCAATGGCAAGATGGTGACTCGCTACCTTGACCCCCGTTCCTCTGAGGTGTTCAATGACCCGTTCTTTCTTCTTCAGCAAAACGATGTCATCATTACCCAGTCGTTCCGGAGGGTGTATGCTCAGGAAAGTTTGAGTACCACGCTCTCTTTGGTCTCCATGATAGCATCCTTGGCTTCCACTGCCTCCGTGATTTACCTTTTGGTTAGCAACAAACAATGATTTTTTGGACATGGAAACAAACAAACCCAACAATACGGAAGACCTTGCCTTTTTGGAGGAGGAAGCCAACAGCGGCCTCCAATTCAAGGATATCCTTTTCCTGGTGCTTCGCAACCTTCATTGGTTCATCCTCTTTGCCGCGATTGGCGGAGCTTTGGCATACTATAAAGTGAATGGAGAAGAGCGGGTGTATGCCAGCTCTACAACCATCATGCTTAAGTCGGGCAACAATGCCGGTACCGAGTCAATGCGTACCTCCGCATTGCTCAATGAATTCACCAGCCGAGGCGCCACCGTCAGCACCATCCAGAATGAAATCATGATCATCAAGTCACAAACCTTGATGGAGAACGTGGTTCGCAAGCTGCATCTCAACACCAAATATTCCTATACCACTCGTCTTGCTAAACGAAACAAGGCGCTTTATAACGACAGCCCCGTGGAGGTGCTGTTCCCTGATGCCAACGAACAATTAAACGTATCCTTCGTGGTGACACCGAAGGATGCTACTCATGCGGAACTTTCGCTGTTCCAGGGCAGGGAAGACAGCCCCTCCATGACGATAAATATCGGCGAGCCAACCAACACTCCTGTGGGAAAGGTTATCGTTAACTATACTTGGTATTATAATGATTTTTTCAATGGTATTGGCATTCAAGTGCGACAACAGCCTGTGACCCAAGTGGCAACCCAATATCGGAATGCAGTGAACGTGGTGCGCGATGATGAGAAGAACTCTATCCTTCGCCTTTCGCTGGCCGATACCTCTCCGACACGCGCTGCAGACGTGCTCAATACTTTAGTGGCCATGTACAACGAGGACTCCATGGAAGACCAACGTCGCATTCTCGAATACTCTACCAAATACATCAACGAACGTATCGCCTATCTCGATGGCGACATTGACTCCATCTCGCAACAGGTGGTCAACTTCCAGCAACGCCACAATATCATCGACTTGCAATCTTACGGACAGGCCTTTGTGGCCTCCAGCGCCGAGTACTCCGAAGAGCTGAAATCACTTGAGATGCAACGCGACTTGGCAGATTACCTCATCGATTTTGTGGAGAAAAACAAGGATCATAACCTCATCCCCAGCAACATGGGGCTCCAGGGCAAAGCCTCCGCCTTGATTGACCAATACAATAACCAGGTGCTGGAACTCAACCGTTACAAACAGGCGGGTACCATGAACAACCCCAACGCCCAGGCCAAGCTCACTGAGATTATCACCATGGAAGAGAGTGTCAAAACCAGCCTTTATTCTTACCGCAATGAGCTTGCCACGCGTATCGCCGCGGCTGCACATGGCCGTCAAACCGCCAATGCGCAGGTGCAGTCGGTCCCAGTGGAGCAACTCAGGGTGAACTCCATTGAGAGTAAACGCCAAATAAAGGAAGGCCTGTTGCTGACCATGCTCACCAAACGTGAGGAGCTGTTGCTCAATGAGCCTCGCATCGAACCTTCCAGCAGGGTCATCGATCAAGCATGGGCCAATAACACACCCATTGCACCCAACCCCAGGAAGGCCGTGACGCGCGGTCTCCTTATCGGCCTGCTGATTCCCGTGCTGGTTATCGTGCTGCGCCGCCTCCTCGACACCCGTGTGCATTTCCGTCAGGATGTGGAGAAACTCACCAGGACACCTTTCCTGGGTGAGATTCCGCAAAAGGAAGGCCTCAAAGAACACGCCATCACCGTGAAGGAAAACGGTCGTGACTCAGTGTCGGAAGCTTTCCGATTGGTGCGTTCCAACTTGGAATACATGAAAAACCGAGAACAACAGGGCGGCCAAGTAGTGATGTTCACCTCTTTCATCGTGGCTTCGGGAAAGACCTTTGTCTCCACCAACTTGGCTACTAGTTTCGCATTGGCCAACAAACGGGTGGTACTGGTGGACCTCGATATCCGTAAAGCCACTCTCAACAAGGTGTTCGGCGTTAAGTCGAAGATGGGGGTGTCCAACTATCTCTCGGGTACGGTGGACTCCGTGGATGAGCTGATCCACCAAGACCTTACGGCCAACAACATGGACGTGATCTTCGCTGGCCCTATCCCGCCCAACCCCGCCGAGCTTCTCATGAGCGAACGGTTGGACGAAATGGTGACTTACCTGCGCCAGCATTACGACTATGTATTTCTCGACAACGTGCCTTTGGGTATCGTCGCCGACCCCGAGATTGTGAAACGTGTGGCAGATATCACCATCTTCGTGGTGCGTGCCAACAGAACCGACAAACGCATGATCTCCGAACTCGACAAGATTTATAAGGCGAACCGTTACCCCAACCTATCGGTGCTGCTCAACTCTGTGAAATATAAGAAACGCAGGGGCTATGGTTATGGCTACGGTTACGGTTATGGCTACGGTTACGGTTATGGCTACGGCTATGGTTACGGCTATGGCTACGGTTATGGTGGCTACGGCTATGGCTATGGTGGCTATGGCTACGGCAACGACGAAGAGGAAGGGAAGAAAAAGAAGCATCGTAAGCATCGCCATCATCACGATGAGGAGAGCAAGGAGGATTAATCATGTCCTGGATCACCAATCTTTTTAAATCATCGTTACCAGCGGATTTCTTCACAGGTGCGTGCGACATCCATTCCCACCTTCTTCCAGGGGTCGATGATGGTTTTCCTTCTAAAGAAAAAACCCTGGAGGCCCTTGAGCTCTTAAAAAAACAGGGGATCTCCAAGGTGAAGATGACCCCTCATTTCATGAAGGACTATCCTGAAAACACCCGCGAGAACATCGAGAAGGCGTTTAAGGAGTTCTGCGAGGAAGCCAAAGGTCGTCCCATGCCCCAACTCTCTTTGGGCGGGGAGTATATGCTCGACTCCGCTTTCCCGCAACGCGTCGAGGAAGGTCTGCTGACCCTTAACAAGGAATTCAAGATGGTCTTGTGCGAGACTTCTTACATGATGATGGAACAGGGCGCCAAAGAGATGCTCTATGACGTGATGCTTAAAGGCTATCAACCCATCATCGCTCATCCAGAGCGCTACAACTATGCCAGTATGTCACACTACAAAAGGTGGAAAGAAAAAGACTACCTTTTCCAGCTCAACCTCCTTTCATTGGCCGGTGCCTACGGAAAACCCGCCAAGGAGAAAGCCCTGCATCTCCTGAATGAAGGGATGTACGAATACATCGGTTCGGACCTCCATCGCTTGACCAATGTGAAAGAGATGGTGTCGTCCATCAAGCTCTCCAAAAAGGAAATCGACTCGCTCTTCCTGCTCTTGGAGAACAACAAACGTCTCGGTTAGAAGTTGTATCCCAACGAAAAGTACAACGAGAACCGGTTCGTGCAGTTGGACCATTGCGCGGTAAGGGCAAGGGGGCCGATGGGACTGCTGTAGGCATACCGAATTCCCAATCCAACATAGAACTCACTGAAGAGGCGGCCATCCCGAAGGTCTTGGGTGTCAGCCCCTAACAGCACATTGGCCATGCCGGTAAGGTATTGCTTGTCAAGGAAATTGTAGCGCAGGTCGCAACGCAGAATGCTCGTGAGGTCGCTCGTCTCGCTGAGATGGCTCACACCGATGAAAGGCATCTGCTGATCGACATGCCTTCCGGGAATGTCGCCCCCGATGGCATTCCAAAGATTGGCATAGTTGGAACCGCCGAGCACTAAACGGCTGTAAACCTGTGGAATAATGGTGAGACTCCCATCCTTGGGGGTGTAATAGCCCTCGAAAGAGAGGCTGTAATCCTGGACGGGGGTGTTTGACCGAGTGGGGTCGAAATAAAGGTGCGCTTTGAGGTTGGTGTTGATACCGTGAGACGCGAAATAGGCGTTGTCAAGATTGTCGTAGTTGATGCTGAGATACGGGCCGAACAAACGGTTGTCGTTGAACGCATTGGATTGCACGATGGCCAACCCCATTGTGTCGAAGGTGTAAGTGTCGAAATAGGATTGGTCGAAATGGGTGGCGGCGTAGGAGAAGCCTAACGAAGTGTTGATGTCAAGCAACTGAAACTGTGAGGCGTAGGCGCTGAATCGGTGCTGTGAGTAATGCAGGTTGGTGTTCTTGCGCTGGTCTTGCACCATCACTTTGAAGTGTTGGCTGCGATAGTCGTAGGCCAGACTGAAATTGGCCACGGGGATCAACGAATAGGAGCCGGTAATGTTAAATCGCGGATTATAGCTCAACTTGCCCCAGAGGTTCAGCTTGGGTCCGGAGAGTTTTTTCTCGTTGAGGCCCAAATTGATGAGCATGGCGGCACCCTCTTCGGTGTCGTAACGAGTACCGATGCCCACCACATGAGGAAGTGTCGGCTTGAAGTTGAGTACCAGCCTGTACGTCTTTGTGCCGTCACCGGGAAGCTGGAAGTCGCTTTCGTAGAGGTTGTAAGTGATGTCATTGAAGGCTCCTGTGCCACGGTAGAGACTTACCGCTCGCTCGATGTCCTCTGCCGAGACATAACGTCCGATGTCCAGGCCGCCTTTCTTCGCCAGCCAATTGTTGGGCAGGTTTTCGCTGGTGTTCATGGTGATGCTGCTGATGAAGATGGACTCGTCCTTAAGGTTCTTGGCCTTGGGGGCATTGAGTGTCTTGCTCACGTGATAGCCTGCCTTTTTATCGACATATTGTTTGATGCGCAACAGCTGGGCGTGGTTTTGCTGTGCCTTTTGGTAGCCGCGATGCACCAAGGTGTCAATGGCCTCTGGGGTGAAGCTCAAAGTGCCATAGCCGGTGATGTCGGGGTTGAGATATAGGGTGCAAAGCTTCCTGTTGGACTCTATTTTTGAGTTTACCGCATTGGAGATCAAATGGTTGAGTACGGCGGGAAGGGAAGGGACTTCGTTCAACTGAGTGTCTTGTTTGTCGCTGACTTCCACGCCAATGATGATGTCGGCGCCCATTTCTTTGAGCACGTCGGCGGGGAAGTTGTTGACAAGGCCGCCGTCAACGAGCACCTTTTGGTCCATGAGCACGGGCGCGAACACGCCCGGGATGGCCATGCTGGCCCGCATGGCGGTGGGGACGCTGCCGTGACGGATCACCACTTCCTTGCCGGTGGCGATGTCGGTGGCCACGCAGGCGAAGGGGATGGGTAGCTTGTTGAAGTCAGTCTCTTCCTGGTAACCGATACTCAGGTCGTTGAAAAGGTTGATCAATGCGGTGTTGTTGACGTAAGCGCTGGGCAGGTAGCTGCTCAGCGGTTTTTTTTCGCCTTTCATGAAACCATTGGCGCCGAAAGGGATGTTCATGAACATCGTGCTGTTGCGTTTGCGCATCTCAGGCGACATGGCGGAGCGGTCGAGGCTGTTGCCCACATACTCCGACCAATTCATGTTGGCGATGAGCACCGCCAACTCGTCGGGCGTGTAGCCCATGGCGTAAAGCCCACCTATGATGGATCCCATGCTGGTGCCAGCCACATAATCGACGGGGATCCCCATTTCCTCGATGTATTTCAAGACCCCGATGTGGGCGGCGCCTTTGGCGCCACCCCCACCTAATACCACGCCCACCTTCGGCCTTGGAGCCTTGATGGTGTCCATCTTTTGATGACGCTGCGCATTTAAGCAATTCGTCCCCAACAAGACACTTATCAGCAATATAATCTCAATCCTTTTCACCTTTTACCTTTCACCTTTCACCTTATTTCAGTCCTCTTGCTCTAAGATAAGGCTCCTTATCTGGCTCCTGACCACGGAATTTTCTGTACTGGACCATGCCCTCGTCGTTGCCTCCGTCTTGCAGACAATACTTGCGGAAGGCCGCGGCAAGCTCGGGGTTGAACAGGTTGCCCGAAGTCTTGAAATAGTTGAAGGCGTCCTTGTCCAGCACCTCGGCCCAAGTGTAGGCGTAATAGCCGGCGCTGTAGCCTCCGTTGAAGATATGGGAGAAGTTGGTGGCGCGATAGCGGGGCAGGATCTCGGGAATCAGCTGGATGGCGTCCATTTGCTGTTTTTCGAAAGCGTCCACGTCGAGGTTCTCTACGTCGGTCAGTTCATGGAACTTCATGTCGAGGATGGAGGCCGCGATCAGCTCAGTGGTGTTGAAGCCTTGGTTGAACAGGGCGCTGTTCTCGATCTTGGCGATGAGGCTGTCGGGCATGACAGCTCCCGTTTGGTAATGTTTGGCATACATGCGGATGACTTCGGGCTCGGCCACCCAGTTCTCCATGATCTGCGAGGGCAGCTCCACGAAGTCGTGAGGCACATGGCCGCAAGTGCGGGTGTAAAGGCCGTCGGAGAAGAAGGCGTGGAGGGAGTGTCCGAACTCATGCCACATGGTCTCGGTCTCGTCCCAGTTGAGCAGCGCGGGCACGCTGTCGGTGGGCGGGGTGAAGTTCATCACCAAGGAGACCAGAGGATAGACCTTGTTGCCGTTGATGTCGTGGCCGGCGTCGCGGAAGCTGGTGCACCAGGCACCGCCGCTCTTCGAGGCGCGCGGATAGTAGTCGAGATACAGGATGCCGAGGAAGTCGCCGTTGGCCTCTTTCACCTCGTAAGTCTCCACGCCGGGATAATACACCGGGATGGTGTTGTTGGGGGTGAAGGTCACGCCATACAGTTTGTTGGCGGCCATGAACATGCCGTTGCGGACGTTGTCAACGGAGAGATAGGGCTTGATTTGGTTCTCGTCGAAGTCGTACTTGGCCTTGCGGAGTTTCTCTGCATAGTACCACCAGTCCCAGCCTTCCAAGTTAAACTTGGCGCCTTCGGCCTTGGCGATGGCTTGCATTTCCTTCAGCTCTTTTTTGGCCAGCTCTTGGGCGGGTGTGAAGATGTCGGCGAGGAACTGGTCCACAGTGGCGGCGTCGTGGGCCATGTTGTCGGCCAACACGTAGTTGGCGTGGTTGTCGTAGCCCAACAGCTGTGCTTTCTGCTGGCGCAGGCGAAGCATCTGCTTGATGAGCTCCTTGTTGTCGTACTCGTTGCCATTGTCGCCACGGTTGTAATAGGCCAGGTAGAGCTGCTTGCGCAGGTCGCGGTTGTCGGCATATTGCAGGAAGGGGATCAGGCTGGGCTTGGAGAGGGTGAACACCCATTTGCCTTCCATGCCGTCGGCCTTGGCTTGCTCGGCGGCGGCGTCGATGCTGCCCTGGGGCAGACCGGCGAGGTCGGCCTCGTTGTCGATGACGAGTTTGAAGCCGCTGTTCTCCTTCAGGAGGTTGTTGCCGAATTGCAGGCTCAGCGTGGAGAGCTGCTCGTTGATCTTGCTCAGTTCGGCCTGCTTGTCGGCGGGAAGGGCGGCACCGCTGCGCACGAAGTCGTCGTGGTATTTCACCACCACGCGCGTCTGCTGGTCATCGAGACCCATCTCGTCAAGATGCTGATACACGTAGTCGATCTTCTCAAACAGCTTCGGGTTCATGGCGATGGCGTCGCCGTGCTTGGAGAGCATGGGCATGATCTGCTCGGCCAAGGCCAGCAATTCGTCGTTGGAGTTGCATTCCAAAATGTTGAAAAACACACTGCTGACCCTATTCAAGGTCTCTCCGGACTTGTCGTAGGGGAGGATGGTGTTCTGGAAGGTGGGCGTTTCCGGATTGTTGACAATGGCGTCAATTTCGGCGAGCTGTTCCTTCATGCCGGCTTCAAAAGCGGGGAGGTAATGCTCCGTCTTTACTTTGTCGAAAGGCACCACCTTGAAAGGCGTGGTGTATTCGGTGAGAAATGGGTTTTCGGTACTTTCAGGTTGTTTCCCGTCGTTTCCGCAGGAAACCAGTACCATGAGGCTTAATACCATCATGTTGAGGACTTTTTTGTTCATAGAAAAATTTTTTAAATAATCTTGCGGCAAAGATACGATTTTATTAACTTTGCAACAAATAATCAATTCAACAATTTAACAATTAAACAATATGGAATACTATCAAATATGGCTTATCGCCGCCATCGTTTTGGTGATTATCGAGTTGCTCACCGCGGGTTTCGGGGTGATTTGTTTCGCTATTGGTGCATTGTTTTCAGCACTGGTCGCCTATTTCACTCCCAATATCCTTTGGCAACTCCTTGTCTTTGCCGTGGTGTCGATGCTTACGTTCATTTTCCTTCGTCCGGTCTTAATCAGGCTGTTGGAACGAAAAACCAAGGATGTGAAGACCAACGCCGACGCCCTCATCGGGAAAATAGGGGTCGTGTCTGAAACCATTGACTCGACCAAGAACATCGGGCGTGTGGCCATCGATGGCGACGACTGGAAGGCGGTCTCTCATGACGGCACTGTTATTAATAAAGGTGAGAAAGTGAAAGTCCTCTCCCGCGACAGCATCATCCTCACCGTCACTTCTTCCTTCTGACTTCTGACTTCTAAATTCTTAACAATATGGGCACCACTGTACTAATCATCCTCATCGTTCTCGTTGTCATTTATGTGCTCAGCGGGATCAAGATCGTTTCCCAATCGGAAAACATGATCATCGAACGCCTCGGCAAATACAACCGTACCTTGACCGCAGGCATCAACGTCATCCTCCCCATTGTGGAGAAAGCCAAAGACACCATCGCCCGCCGGCAAAACGGGGCCTTGGTCCGCGTCTCGCGCATTGATATGCGTGAACAGGTTTATGATTTCGACAAGCAAAGCGTGATTACCAAGGACAATGTCATGACTGAGATCAATGCCTTGCTTTATTTCCAGATCGTCGATCCCATGAAGTCGGTCTATGAGATCCAGAACCTTCCTGTCGCCATCGAGAAACTTACCCAGACTACCCTCCGTAACGTGGTGGGCGAGATGGAACTTGATGAGACCCTTACTTCGCGCGACACGATCAACTCGAAACTCCGCACCGTCCTTGACGACGCCACCAACAAATGGGGCGTCAAGGTGAACCGCGTGGAGCTGCAAGACATCACCCCGCCCGAGAGCATCCGTCGTACTATGGAACTCCAGATGCAGGCAGAGCGTAACCGCCGCGCCGAGATCCTCAAAGCCGAAGGTGAGAAGCAATCCCAAATCTTGAACTCCGAAGGCGAGAAACAGGCCGAGATCAATGCCGCCGAGGCTGACAAGCAAGCCAACATCCTCAAGGCCGAGGGTGAAGCCCGCGCCAAGATCCTCCAGGCCGAAGCTGAAGCCACCGCTATCCGCAACATCTCCGAGGCGGTCGCCGACCGTGGCGCCGACCCCGTCAACTACCTCCTCGCTGTCAAATACATCGAGACCCTCAAGGAAATCGCCTCTGGACAGAACAATAAGACGGTCTATCTGCCTTACGAGGCTACCAACGTGCTCGGCTCTATCGGCGGTATCAAAGATTTGTTTCAGGTAAAATGACAAATTGACATAAAATTCTGCTATTTTGGTAGTGGTTTATGACAAATTGTCATTATTATCCATCAAAAAAATAAGAAAAGCGGCTCAAAAGGCCGCTTTTTTGTTTTGGCTCACAATTTGACTAATGCGGCAATGTCTTTGAGAAAGTGAGTATCAAAGACAACAAACGGATTAGCAAACAAACAATAATAAATAAACCAACTAAAAAATAGGAGATCAAAATCATGTTAGTAGCTAGAAGAACTCAGGATTTCATGCCTACCTTATTCAATGAATTGATGAACATGAACATGGTTTCATATTCAGAACCAAAGATGAACGTCATCGAGACCAAAGAGAACTACAAGATTGAGTATTGCGTGCCCGGCTTGAAGAAAGAGGATCTCAAGATCCATATCGACAGCGATGGCAACCTCGTGGTGGAGATGAGCAAGGAAACCTCCAACGACAAGAAAGAGGATAAGAAGGACAACGGCGTGCGCTACCTGCGTCACGAGTTCTCTTCCGAACAGTTCAGCAACACCCTGGCACTGCCTGACGATATCCATCGTGAGCAGATTACCGCCAAAGTTGAGAACGGTGTCCTCGAAATCATCCTCCCCAAGGTGACGGTCGAAGAGAAAAAGGCCTTGGTGCAACACATCGAAGTCCAGTAATTGTTTCATAATCAACGCATGAAAAAAGGGCGACCCTTGGGCCGCCCTTTTTGCGTTTGTCCTTTTCGTTTATTCTTTGATGATTTGCTTGTATTTCAACTCGGTGAAATTGCCAAATTGCTTCAGCTCCTTCTTGTTGATTTTCTTCAGGTTGCCCGACATCATGATGACCACGGGACGGTCTTTGATGTTGCGCTCGTAGAAACTCATCACGTCCTTGAACTCAGCCTTACGGATAATCTCCGTGACCTCTGCTCTTGGGTCGTGGTCGTAGCCTTTCTGCATCCAGTTTCTCACTGCGTTGGGCTTGTTGCGGAAAGTGATGTAGTCGCTGGCCCTCGACTTGAGCAAGGCCTCTTTCGAGGCGTTGAATTTCTCGCGGCGCTCTGGCATGTTGGTCATCAGGTCGGTCATCACCGTGATGCCGTCGATGGTCTTGTCGCTCTGCGTGCCAAGGAACCCGAAGAGATGCCCGGGCTTGCGCTCCAAGTAGTCGTTTCTGAATGTCGAATAGGCAGTGTAACCCAAGGAACGGAATTCCCTGACCTCCTGGAACACGATGGAGTACATGTCAGTGCCAAAATACTTGCTGAACACTGAAGCCATGGCCTCGTCCTCCTTGCTCAGCTTCTCGCTGGGGATATAGAAATAAATGTTGCTTTGGCGGAATTTCTTGTTGTGGTTGGCAAATACCTGGTTCTCAGTGAAGCGGTTCTCCACCCTGACTTTCTCTTGACCCTTCAAGGGTTTCAGGGGCAGAAGGTTGTGGTTTTTGATGGTTTTCGCCATCACGAAGGGGAACTGGTTGCCGCTATAGGTCACGTATCCGTCGTATTGAAGGGCTTTGGCCACCTTGGCGAGGAAGTCGGAGCCGCTGAACTTCGACCATTCCTTGATGCTGCTATGGTTCAGGAAGGTGGAGCGGTCGCCGTAAAGGGCGTACTCCCGCACGGCATCGGCGAGGGTGGAGGCGTCGTCTTTCATGGTTTTGATTTCCATCATCTCGTTCTCCACCATCAGGTTGATCTTGCTTTCATCGTTGGAGGGGTTGTACAGCTTCTCGTGGCAGAGGTCCAGCAATTCTTCCAGGTCTTTCTCGAAACCGGTGATGGTGACGGTGAAATAGTTTTCGGAAGTGCCACAGCTGATGCTGGCGCCCAGTTTTTGCAGCTGAAGGGCGAGTTCCTCGTAAGTCTTGTCCTCAGTGCCTTGCATCTCCAAGTACATGGCGGCCTTGTCCAAGTCGGCATCGTCCAACGTCCCGTAATTGAAATTGAACTTGAGTTCGAAGATGTCGTTGGCGGTGTTGATGGTGGAGTAGAGCTTGAAACCGTCGCTGATGTCGGTGATTTTCACTTCTTCACCGATATTGATGACTTGCGGTTTCACTTCCGGCACCTGTTCGGCTTCGATCATCTTGGCGAATTCCGACTTGGCTTCGGTGTTCTTGGCCTCGATGGGTTTCCAGTTGGGCTTCTCGATCTTGTCCTTGGGGGCGGAGCCCATCTTGGAACGGAGGCTTAGATAGTCGTTACCGAAGTATTTGTTGGCCACGGCCACCACTTCCTCTTTGGTGATGGTCTTGATGCGCTCGGTCTCAGCCAGATACTCTTCGTAGGTCTGGCGGTCTGACTCCATACCAAGGAAGAGGTTGGCGAGACGGTTGAGGCTTTCGTTGGCGCGCAGACGGTCGGTGAGCATTCCCATGCGCATGGCCTCGAAGAGGTCGTCGCTGAAATCGCCATTTTTCACTTGATTAAGGCAGTCGAAAATCAAAGCCTCGGCTTCTTCGTGCGATTGTCCAAGCAGTTTGGGGACGTAAAGAATCACGTTGGAACCGTGGTCTTCCAAGGAAAGCGGCATCAGCATGGCGGCCATGAGCTTGTTGTCGAGCATCAGCTTGTCGGCCAGGCCGGTCTCGCCGTTGAAGAAGATGGCGCAGGCCATCGTCAAGGGAATCATGTCGGGATCGGAGCTTTTGATGCCGGGGAACACCAAGGCACCCATCTTGACGGGGGTCATATTGACTTCTTTCACCGTGGGGCCGTTGAACTTGGGAAGGTCGTATTTGGGCGTCGGCGGGAGTGTGCCTTTGCGCCAGGTGCCGAACTTTTCGGCCACGACAGGTTCTACCTCCTCGATGTTGAAGTCGCCGACCAGGATCAGGGTCATGTTGTTGGCCACATAGTAGGTGTTGTAGAATTCGCGCATCTTGGAGGGTTGGGGATTCTTCAGGTGCTCGGTGTAGCCAATGATGGGGCGACCGTAGGGATGGCTGCCGAAGGCCTCCTTGAAGAGCAACTCCTGGAAGGCGTTGGTGGGATTGTCGCCGTACATGTTCTTCTCTTCATACACGGTCTCCAGCTCCGATTGGAACAGACGGAAGATGGGGTTGCGGAAGCGTTCCACATACACATCCATCCACTTGTTGAGCTGGTTGGAAGGGAAGGTGTTGTAATAGACGGTTTGGTCGTAAGAGGTGCCAGCGTTCAAGCCGGTGCCTCCCATCTGGGTGAGGATGACATCCACTTCGTTGGGAATGGCATAGTCGGTGGAGGCGATGCTCAACGCATTGATTTTTTTCTGGATGGCGGTACGAGCGGCGGGGTCGGTGGTCTCATGCAACTTGTCGTACATCAGGCTGATGCTGTCGAGATACACCTTTTCCTTTTCCCAGTTGATGGTGCCGATGCGGTCGGTGCCCTTGAACATGATGTGTTCAAAATAATGGGCCATGCCGGTGGCGTCAGTGGGGTCGTTTTTACTTCCAGCGTGGACAAACACCGCGCCGTAAATCTCAGGTTGTGAATGGTTTTCACACATTACCACCTTCAAGCCGTTGTCGAGATAGGTGGTCTTTGTCTTGAGTCCCATCTGGGCAAACAGCGTGGTGCATCCCAAGAGGGCAATGAGGAATAAGAATGTTTTTTTCATGTGTTATTGATCGTTGATTGATTAAAAATAATATCCAATAGTAAGGATTCCCGATTGGATTTTGGCTTGAGGCATGTCCGTGCCAGAAAACATGGGATTCAGTTGATAGCGTCGGCTTCCTGTAAGATTGACCTTCCCGAATTGGAAGCCAAGGCTCCAGCTCAGGCCCCATTGGTTGGGGTCGATCTGCACCCCTGGCATCCCTTTTAAGTCGGTGCTCAGGAGATGTCCGTAATAGCCTCCGAAGCCCAAACGGAAATCCAGGCCGCTGCTGCCAAATTCCAAAAGGAGATTGACTGGCACCAACACCGACTGTTGCCGATAGGGTAGGTAGGTGTTGAACAGATCGTTCTCGTCGGGATATTTTGCCCTGAGCAACTCATAGAGGGCGCCGGTCTGCAACGAGAAGTGCGACCCGAGATGGACTTCTGCCATGAGGCCGGCGTCAACGCCGTATTGGTTCTTTCCGTTGAACCCGGCTTTTGGGAAGGTGATGTTCGCGTTGACCAACGACACCGAAGGTCCGATCTCAATCACGCTTTTCTTGCCTCCGTGGATGGGTGAGATTTTGCCGGAAGGCGCAAAGCTTGGATCGTTGGCGCAGTGGAGGGTGACATCGGCCAGATAGTCCGTCACCAGGTCGAGCCCGGGATAATCGATGAGCTCGGCGTCGTCTTCGGGTTGATGGTAAGGCGATTTCAATCCCGTGGTGACATGGAGTGTGGCGACACCTTTCTCGGCGAATCCTTGGGTGTCGGTCGCCCCAAAGAGGGAAGTCTCAAAGTTTTTGGGACTGACGGTGATATGCGTCTTCTTGGCTTCGTCCTTCAGCAGGCGCTTCCCGTTCTTAATGGTGGCGGCCCCATTGAGTTGCAGGCTTTTGCCTTTCTCGAGCCATCCCACCATGTCGATGCTCATCATCAGCTTGACTTTCGATACGTCTATCTTCTTTGAGAAGTCATACGAGCCCCACAGGCCTTTCTCCTCAGCGTCGAAGGCTACGACGATGATGCTGCGTTTCAAGGTGTTCTGCTGTTGCTTGAGGATGCGCGCCATCTCGATGATGGTGGCTGTGCCAGAGGCGTTGTCGTCGGCTCCGTTATACACCTTCTCGTTTCTGATGCCAAGATGGTCGTAGTGCGCACCGATAATGATGTACTCGTCTTTCAACACAGGGTCGTTGCCGGGAATGAGGCCCACCACGTTCCGGTAGGTAGTAGTCCCGTATTTTTCGAAAGGTTGATACCATCCATCTTCAAAGAAAGGCTGGAGACCGATTTCCTCGAACTGTTGCACGATGTACGAGGCTGCTTTTTGGGCATGTACCGTTCCCGCCTCGCGTCCACAAAGGGAGTCGCTCGCCAAATAATACACGTGATGGGTCAAACGTTCTTGCTGGGTTTGCGCAAACAGGATACTGCATCCCATCAAAGCGATCAGTAAGCAAAGGTTTCTCTTCATAAACACTCAATTTTCAAATCCTTTGGCAAAAGTAATGAATTCTTCTGTGCTGATTCCCAACAATTTCATTTTTTTAATCACTTGAGGCAGCTCGCTGTTGATGAATTCGTTCTTCATCTCGTTAAGGACCAAATCTCTGGCACCCTCCGCAATGAAATAGCCGATGCCGCGCTTGTTGTAGATGATGCCGGCGTTCTGCATGGTCTCGTAGGAACGCATGATGGTGTTGGGGTTCACGCCGAGTTGGACGCCGAGCTCTCTCACAGAAAGCAAACGGTCTTCGGCCTTGAGGTCGCCACTCAGGATTTTTTCATAAATCTGGGTGCAGATTTGCAAGTATATGGGTTTGTGTGCGTTGAATTCCATGATTTAATATTTTTGGGTTTTAATTTTGACGAATAGTCCGATATAGACACCGATGGTAAGAAGACAGTGGAGGATGTTGCTTAACGTCATCGAAGTGGTGCCGAGATTCTTGACCGTTTCGATATCCATGCTTACGCCAAAGGCATTCCCGTTTTGCCAAGGAAAGATGCCCCTTGCAAGGAGGAAGGATTGCATAATCATGGAAATGGCGTAGGAGACGCCAATCATGACGACCAGGGTCTTGGCGGTCTTGTGGGTCTTGAACAGCATGTTGCCCAACATGAAGATTCCGATGTTGAGAAGGATTCCAATAATAATACTCAACACATAGTGGGGTTGGAAGTCGTTCATGATCTCTTTGAACATGGTATAGGATTCGGTGTCCATGTCGGCATCCATCTCCACGCCAAAGTCTTGTATGATGCCTTGGACGCTAAAACTCTTGATGTAATGCTCGAACCCGCCTATGGGCAAGAGGGTCAGTAAGGAATCGATGCCCCAAGAACAGAAGATAACGCAGACAGGGGTCAGGAGGCAGAAAAGCACATAGCTTAGGTATTTCTCCCAGTTAGAGGCGGGCAGCATGGCAAAACGTACTCCCTCGCGTGGGTGGTTCATATAGCCAAATGCTTTTGCCGGGACCAGGATGACAGCGATGAACATGGTGAAATAGATGGAAATCCAGCGGACAAGGCTTGGCATGGTGAATCCGAAGACTAAGGTGAGGATCCATCCGACAATAGGAATGCCGCAAAGGATGGCCAAGGTGAGGCCGAAATTCCGGAAATAGATGCTGCCGTCGTTGCGCAGCACCTTCCCGAATCTGTTGAAATCGAATGTGTTATTCATAATCAGTATTTTTGATTTTTGATTCTACGATAGGTAAGGTAATAAAACACAGTGGCAATCACGAACATAAAGGCGTTGGTAACCCAATAGGAAGTCAATGTGTTGTTGAATCTTTCAATGAAACCGCCGATGATTCTCCAAATGAAAGGGATTTGGATCAGCAAGGCGATGACAAAATGGATGAGCAGCAACCAGGCAAGCGTTTTGCCGGTCTTGCGTTTCTTGAAAACCATGTTGCCAAAGAGGAAATAGGATGAAACCATAAGGAATAATAAGATGCCGGAAACCAGGGATTTCCCTAATGCATTTGACCAAGGAAAGGTGATGAATTCCTTGAAACCGCCAAAGGGGAGAAGGGTCAGGAGGGTATCGATGAGCCAGCCACCTAACCCACAGGCTATCGGGGTAAGGATGGAGCAGTAAAGGATCATGCTGAGGTATTTCTCGGTGGAGGTGGCGGGCAACATGGCGAAGCTGACGCCTTCGCGCGGAAGGTTGGCCTTCCCATACACTCTGGAAGGCACGGAGATGAGGGCGCCAAAGATAAAAGCGGCAATGAAGCCGGCCCTGGCCCCGTTGTCCACATCGAACTCCATCACCAACGAGGTGATCCAGATGACGATGGGCAGACACATCCATACAATCATGCTGATGCCGAAGCGACGGAGGTAAAGCCTCCAATCCAGGGCAATCACCTGACTGAAACGTTTCAAATCAAAGCTGTTGTTCATGACCTGATCCTTTCTTAACCAAAAAGTTGCTTGATGGTTTCTTTGTTTTTCATCACGGTGTTGAACAGCACTTCGATGCTCACCTTGCTATCAACGCCCTCGGGGTTGCGGGTCACGTTGACATAACCGCCGGGAATCATCTCGCTATAGAGCGCGGTGTCGTCCTTCTCCATGCCATAGTCGAAATACAGCTTGTCGGTGATGGTGCGGAAGGAAGCCTTCAGCAGCACCTCGTCGTGGTTGAGGATGATGATGGGGTCAATCAAGTTCTCCACATCCTTCACCTGGTGGGTGGAGATGATGATGGTGCGGTTCTCGTTGGCATGCTTGGCGATGACTTGGCGGAACAGGGTCTTGGAGGGGATGTCCAAACCGTTGGTGGGCTCATCCAACAGCAGATAGTCGGTGTTAAGGGCCAAAGCGGTGGCAATCAAACATTTCTTCTGTTGGCCGAACGAGAGTTCCCCGAATTTGCGGGTGGGCTCGACTTCCATCTCCTTGCAGAGCTCCATAAACTGGGCCTCGTTGTAGTTGGGATAGAAGGGTGCCAGCTCCTTTATATTATTAATAGGTGTGCCCTCAGGGATGGCAAAGTCCTCAGAAATGAAGAAGATCTTTTGCAAAGTCTCGGGCCAACGGTTAAAGGAAGCGACTTCATCCACCAGACATTCGCCGGCAGTGGGTTTCTGAAGTCCGCTGATGAGCTTCAACAAAGTGGTTTTGCCCACGCCATTCTCGCCCAACAGGCCATAAATGTTGCCTTTCTCAAAGTTCAGGCTGATGTTCTTGAAGACGTTCTGGTTCTTGTAACCGAAGTCTAAATTCTTGATTTCAATCATATTATACTTGTTTGTTTGAGTGTATTAGTTAATTAGTACACTGCAAAAGTACAACAATTTTTGATTGTGTCAAGAAAAAAGTGATTTTTTTTTGAAAAATTCTTACTTCTTACTTCTTACTTCTGTCTTCTGTCTCCTGTCTTCTGTCTTCCAAAAGTGACAAACCAGAATCTCCTCCCGGTCCTTCCTACGCAGATGCATGGCTCCTCCCAGGCAGTTTTTATAGACTTTGCAGTCTTTGCAGAGGCCGGTGCGCATCCAGTCGCGGTTGCGGAAGGGTTGGAAACGGTTCTCCCAAACATCGAGGAAGTTGTCTTGATAGATGTTGCCTTGGGCAAAGCGTCGGTCGATGTTGGGGCAGGCGGAGATGGAACCATCGACCAAAATGGAGCCAATGGTGATGCCGGCGCGGCAGAAGTAATACCAGTCGCGGACCTTGCGCTCGTAAGGCCCCACGTAGGCCTCGCAGCTGAACTTGGCGTCGATGAGTCCTTCCTTGCGGGTGGCGACGATGAAGTCCATCAGCTCCCTGAACTGTTCGTCGTTGAGTTGCAGGTTGGGGTCGGTGGCGGCGCGTCCGATGGGTTCGATGGTAAAGAAACGCCAGGCTTTCACATGATGCTCGATGAGCAGCTGCTTTAGCTCGCCTAACTCACCGAGATTCATTGGGCTGACGCAGGTGACGATGTCGTAGGCGAGCTTTCGAGGCTCGTTGGCCACCAAGTCGATGGCTCGCAGGGCGTGGTCGAAACTCCCCGTGCGTTTGCGGAATGCGTCGTGGGTCTCGCGGAGTCCGTCCAAACTGAAGGTAACACTGCACAAGCCCGCCGCCATCAGCTCCTGATGCCTTGCCTCGTCGTAGGCGTAGCCATTGCTGACAAGCCCCCAAGTAAAGCCGTGCTTTCTGAGCTGTCGTCCGCAGTCGGCAAGGTCTTTCCGCACCAATGGCTCGCCGCCGGTGACGACCACCAGGATGGAGTTGCGTTTGAACGTGGTTTCCAAAGGCTTGATGGCGTTCAAGAAATCCTCGAAAGGCATGTCCTTGTAAAGCGAAGAGGCCGTGCAGTCGGAGCCACAGTGCTGGCAGTTGAGGTTGCAGCGTTGGGTGCATTCCCAAAAGAGGTAGTTCAACTCATGGAGTTGGGTCTCTTTGCGTCGGAAATAGTTATGGAAGGCTTGGAACAGCATGGAGGTGGCGTTACGCAATCATTTCTTGATGCTCAGGATGACGCCCAAGGCCACTCCGAGGAAGGCTGCGAACAGCACCTGAAGGGTAGGAGGGAGCAGGAAGGTGATGGTGTGCGCCGGATACCAGAACAGCGGGATGGTTTTGGCAAAGACAAAACCATACTGGATGTCCCAGTTGATCTTTTTCGACAGTGTTTCACGAATCTTCAGCGGATGGCTGAAGAAGCCCTTCAGGGTGCCGCCTGTCTCGGCGATATGGATGTCGGTGATTTTGTGGAAGGTCATGAACACGGGGGCGAACAAGGTGTTCATCAGGACGCTGACACACAGCGCCACAAAGAACTTGCCCCAGCTGAGGCTGCCTGCAAACCATTCCGCCGCTTTGCCGTTGAGATGGAACCCGCCGTCGAGCAGCTTGACGGTGCCGGTCTTGAAAATGGTCATGGCCGAGGCAATCACCACGCCCAGCACGCCCCAGACCAGCATTTTGGGTAGCAGCCCAAAGCCTTTCTTGTGATATACGCCTTCGCGGATGCGCAGGGCAAGCATCTCGCCAAAGGTGCCAAGGATGGCGAACTTGAAGAAACTCATCAGCAGGCCGTGTTTGGCGGTGGTTTCGTTGAACCACTCCCATGCGCCGGGGATGAACGCGAAGCTGCCCACCACCGCTGCCACGATGAGCAATGTCACGATGTCAGCTTTTTTCATTTCTCTAAGGTTTCGTCCAAAATTTCAATGGGGGTGGGACTGAGGGTATCGACGGCTTGGGAGTTTTCTTCCTCCTCGTCAACATAATAGGGGTCGTCCATCTTTTGTGGCGTGCCGTAGCAGGCCTGCATGACGAACATCACCGCGGTGAAGGCGGAGGCTTTCAACAGTCCCCTGAACAGTTTGTACATTTTCATGTCATTCTCCTTTCCGTTTGTCGAGTTCCTTGTTCTGCCAATACCTTCCGAGAAGGCACAGCACACACACACCGAACAAGATGCCTCCCAAGACGAAACCCGTTTGCGAGGCAATCTCGTAGTTGGTGTCTTTATAATGGTGGTACAGCCAAAGGCCGTATCCCAGGATGCCCAGGTCGCCGATGATGCAGATCAGGTATCCCAGGATGCGGTACTTCTTCTCGCTTTTTTTCAGGATTCGGTCGCCGAAGAAGGTGAAGAGCACCAATCCAGCGTAAATCAAGTAAATAAGTGAACGGCTGGTAATCATAGACTTATTATTTTTCGATTCTGATACGGGCATCCACTGCGGTGACGTAGCGCGGGTTGCCGAGGAGCGGGTTGAGGTCCATCTCGGCGATTTCGGGAGCGGCCTGCACCAAGGCGCTGACGCGGGCCACCTGGTCGGCGTAGAGGTCGAGGTTCACGCCTTCCTGGCCGCGGACGCCCTGAAGGATCTTGTAGCCTTTGAGTTGCTTGAGCATCTCCTTGGCCTCGTCGGCGGTGATGGGCGCCAGGGCGCTTTGCACGTCCTTCAGCACTTCGATGAAGATGCCGCCCAGACCGAAGAAGATCTGATGGCCGAACTTGGCGTCCTTGATGGCTCCGATATAGACGTCAATGCCATCGAGCATGGGGTACATCTCCACGGCGTAGGTGTCCTTGATGGCGATCAGGCGGTCGAACTCCTTGGCCACAGTGTCGAGGTCTTTCACGCCGAGGGTCACGCCGCCCACATCGCTCTTGTGTAGCGGGCCCACTACTTTCATCACCAGCGGCACTTCCTTGGAGCAGCCCACTTCCTTGGCGAAGGCGAGGGCCTCTTCTTTCTTGCTCACTTCAACGCTCTTCTTGCGGCTGATGCCGGCGGCATCCAAGAGCTCGTTGTAGTCGGCAATCTCCAGATAGCCGTCCTTGCAGCGTTCGATGGTCTTGCGGATGCGGGCCACGTCAACCTCGGGCAGCTCCACATGTTCCGGCTGGGGTTTTGGGGTGTTATAGACTTTGCAGATGGCGTTGCCAAGCACACACTCTTCGGGGAAGTTGATGCGTCCTTTGGCGATGAAGTCCTCGATCTCGTCCTTCACGTTGATGATAGAGGGCAGCACCGGGAAGATGGGTTTCTTGCAGGTCTTCATCTTCTCGTCCAAAAGGTCGTAAACCTCTTTGTTGCTGAACAATCCGGGTGAGCCGAAGATGACCACGGAGAAGTCGATCTCATCGTATTCGTTTTCCACGGTGTCGATGATATAGCCCAGCTGTTCGGCGGTGCCGGTGGCGAGGAAGTCGATGGGGTTGCCCACCGAGGAGCCGCCAAAAAGTTTCGCGAGCAGGGCGGGGCTGGCGGGGTGGTCTTTCAGCGGGGGCACTTCCATGCCGCCGTTGCTGAGCACGTCGGTGAGCATCACGGCAGGGCCGCCAGCGTGGGTGATGACGGCGCAGCGCTTGCCTTTGATTTCGGGATGCATGAACACGCCGCACACGGTGGTGAGTTCCTGACGGTTATGGCAGCGCACGATGCCGGCCTTGCGGAACAGGGCATCGACGGCGGCGTCGTTGGTGGCGAGAGCACCGGTGTGCGAAGAGGCGGCACGCGAGCCGGCAGCGGAACCACCGCTCTTGATGGCAGCGATGTGGCAGCCTTTGTTGATGAGCGAGCGGCTGTGCTTGAGCAACCGTTGCGGGTCGCCGATCTTCTCCATGTAGAGCATGATGACATGGCTCGACTTCTCGGGGTCGAAGGTCTCGTCAAGATGCTCCAGCACATCTTCGATACCCAATTGGGCGCTGTTGCCCACCGCCCACACACTGTTGAATTTGAGGCCGTTGCTCATGCCGTACTCTTTGATGAACACGGCAGTGGCGCCACTGCCTGTGATGAAATCGACGCCTTTGGGATCCAGCTTCGGGATGGGGGTGTCGAAACAACCGGCGTAGTTCACGTTGAGGAAGCCGGTGCAGTTGGGACCGATGAGCGAGCCGCCGACGCTGTTGATGGTATCGACGATGTGTTTCTCGACTTCAGCGCCCTCGTGGCTCTCCTCCGAGAAGCCCGCGCTTACGATGATGAAACCTTTGCAGCCCTTTTCCTTGGCCAGCACATCTACAGTCTGGGCGCAGAACTTGGCGGCGATGCAGAGGATGGCGCAATCGACCTGCGGAAGGTCATCCACTTTGGCGTAGCATTTCACGCCTTGCACCTCGGTCTCTTTGGGGTTCACGGCATAGACTTGACCCTTGAAGGGACTCTCCAAGAGGTTCTTCAGCGACTTGCCGCCAGGTTTGTGAATGTCGGACGAGGCACCGCAAACAACGATGCTTCTGGGATTGAGTAACTCTTTTGCAATCATTTCAATTTCTTTTCTGTTCTGTTTTATATCTTTTTTATATCTTTTTAATTTGTAACTGCCAACTGAACAACTGCCAACTGAACAACTGCCCCCCTCACTTCAGGTGCAAGGAATAAAGTCTTTCCTCGCAGTCGAGCAACAGCTGGTAATGGGTCTTGTTGAAGAGCCCCTGGTCGCAGAGCTGTTCGATTTCGTCGCGGCTGAGCCATTGCACCGACTGCACTTCTTCTTTCTGAAGCTTCAACATCTCGATAGGGATGTTGCTCTTCAACATGTACAATAGGGTGAATTTATAGCCGTATCTTCTGATTCTTAATAATTTAAGTTCACTTTGGGTGACAGAAAGTCCCAGCTCCTCTTTCAACTCGCGGCACATGGAGATGGTGAAGTCGCGCTCGCCGGCTTTCACATGTCCCGCTGTGGTGGCAAAATAGCCTCCTTTGTCCTCTGAAACTTTCTGTATCAAATATTTACCCTCGTTGTTATAAACAAACACGGCCACGATGGGAATCATCATCCCCGGGGGTACTATCGCTCCTCGTTCCACCGTCAATCCAGTGGGTTTTAAGTCGTTATCGTATAAATCTAATAACTCCATCGTTTGTATCTCAGTATGCAAAGATAGGAAAAACCTTGTTAGGATGAACGTGTAAATGCATAAAAAAGCATAATTTTGCGGTCCCAAAACGAATGTGGGTCATGGAAGAGAAGCTTTTCAATAAGAATTATTTGTGCCTATGCGCCGCTAACTTCTTGTTTTTCTTTTCGTTTTATCTGTTGCTCCCAGTGTTGCCTTTTTTCATCATTGAGCATTTTCAGGGAAGCAAGGCGGTGATCGGTACGGTGATATCGTGCTACACCTTGGCCACGTTGGTGGTGCGTCCGTTCTCGGGTTACATGATGGATACTTTCAAGCGTAAACCTTTGTATCTGTTTGCGTTATTGCTCTTTACCGCCATCTTTTGCGGTTATCCTTTTGCCTCCACCATCACCTTGCTCATTGTGATCCGGGTGGCGCATGGACTGGCTTTTGGACTTACCTCGGTGGGGGGCAACACCTTGGTCATCGACGTGGTGCCGTCGGAGCATCGGGGAGAGGGCATCGGTTATTACGGCGTCGCCAACAACATTGCCATGGCGGTGGGGCCCATGGTGGGTCTGTTTGTGTATGAGCATCTCAGCTTCAACGCCATCTTCATGGGCTGCATGGGTTGCAGCTTCCTGGCGGCGCTGTTTGCCTCGCGTATTCAAACCAAGGTGCGTCCGCCAGTGAAGCGTCCGCCGTTGTCGCTCGACCGTTTTATCTTGATAAAGGGCCTGCTGGCGGGCATATCTTTCATGTTGCTGGCTTTCGCCTACGGTCAAATCTCCAACTATATTGCCTTGTATGCCAAAGAGATGGCCCTGAGCATCAGTAGCGGTTTGTTTTTTACGGTGTATGCGGTCGGCCTGATTGTTTCTCGTCTTTTTGCGGGCAGGATGGTGGATAAAGGCAAGGTGACGCATACCATCGCTTTAGGCCTGGGCATCACGGTTGTCGCGTTGTTGGGTTTGGGCCTTTGCCATTATGTCAATATTTGGGGCTCCACCTATACCGCGGTGGCTTTCCTGTTGATTGCCTTATGCTGTGGCTTGGGTTTCGGAGCGGCCTTCCCTTCGTTCAACGCATTGTTCATCAACTTGGCTACCAATGCCCAACGAGGCACGGCCACCTCCACCTATCTCACTTCTTGGGACCTTGGTTTGGGTATCGGCATCTTTTCTGGCGGTATGTTGGCGGAGCATTTCTCTTTTGCCACCGCCTATTTGGTGGCTTCCGCTTCGGTGCTGGTCTCGCTCGTTTTCTTTATTTTAGTGGTGACACCCCATTATCAACGAAATAAATTACGTTAATGCATCCTGTTCTTCCTGTGATCCAAATCCGTGATGCCACTCCTGGGGATGCTCCTTTTATCGCCCGGGTGGTGTTGGCCGGAATTGATTTGTGTGACCTTGATGCGGCTCTTTCTGATGAGCAGCAGGGCGTTTTTGAACATCTGATTGAGATTTGTCGTATGGACGACACCTTGTATAGTTATCGTAACACTTGCATTGCCGAAACCGATGGCGAATGTGTTGGAGCCTTGGTGGCCTACGATGGCGCTCGTTATGCGGCGCTTCGGGAAAAGACTTTCGGTCTTGTGCGGCAGACCTCCGGCATGGACTTGAGCCAAAACGCGATGGAGACGGGGCCGGGTGAGTTTTATCTCGACAGCATGGCCATCTTGAGTGACTTTAGAGGTGTTGGTATCGGCAAGATGCTGATGCGCGACCGCATGGATTTTGCTTTTCGTGATGGTTTCCAAAGAGTTACCTTGCTTGTTGACAAGGATAAGCCCCATCTTCAAAGGTATTATGAAAGTGAGGGTTTCGCTTTCAGCGAGGCAGTGTTTGTGTTTGGAAGCTGGTATCGTAAGCTTGCCCTCTCAAAGTAAGTCCTAGATGCGAAAAGTTTTTTTCTGAGAAAACAGCATGATAAAAATAAATGATTATCTTTGCTGACAAATACCAGTATGCAAGAGCCAGTTAGAGACATATTGTCAGAGATAAAGAAACTCGCGATAGCCATCCTTCCTCCAGGGAGTGTGGCGCTTTTATATGGTTCGAGAGCCAGAGGGACAGCGCATCCGGGGTCGGATTGGGATCTACTAATCATTTTGGATAAAGATGCTCTTGTCCAATCGGATTATGATAGGATCAGTTATCCCTTTGTGTTGCTAGGGTGTGATTTTGACGAAGAGATTAATCCCATCATGTACACCGAGAAAGAGTGGCAATCCTATAAAGCTACTCCGTTTTATGAAAATGTTCAACGTGATGCAATAAACCTTTTGGCAGCATGACACCGGAAGAAAGACGATTATTGGTGGAAATAAAACTTCAGTATATGAAAAAACTCCTACTTATCACACTGCTGCTCTCAGTCTCTTTGCACATGATCGCCCAGGACATGCTTGTGGGCTCTTACAACATCCGTTACAAAAACGCCAACGACAGCATCCAAGGCGAGGTGTGGAGCAAACGCTGCCAGGTCATCTGCGACCAAGTGAACTTCATGGCCCCCGACATCTTCGGCACCCAGGAAGTGCTCTACGCCCAACTTCAGGATATGAAAAAAGCTCTCGATGGATACGACTATATCGGCATCGGTCGCGACGACGGGAAACGCGGTGGTGAACATGAAGCCATCTTCTACAAAAAGAATAAAGTCAAACTCCTCAAACATGGCGACTTCTGGCTCAGCGAGACCCCCGACAAACCGGGTCTTGGCTGGGACGCTGCCTGCATCCGTATCTGCACTTGGGGTAAGTTCGCCGTGAAGAACCCTGGCGGCGACCTGCACCGCGGAGGTCTTTTCAACCGTGGCCCCAAACCCAAAGAAAAAGTGTTCTACTTCTTCAACCTCCACATGGACCATGTGGGCGTGGTGGCACGACGTGAGGCTGCCAAGCTCGTGGTGAACAAGGTTCGCGAAATCGCCCAAGGCGCTCCAGTGTTCATCACGGGCGACTTCAACGTGGATCAAAACGACGAAATCTATACCATCTTCACCAAGTCGGGGCTGCTGAAGGATTCTTACGACGCCGCCCGCATCCGCTTCGCTGAAAACGGCACCTTCAACGCCTTCAAAACCGATTTTTACACAAAAAGCCGTATCGACCATGTGTTCGTGTCTCCTTCCATACAGGTGGAAGCCTACGGCGTGCTCACCGACAGCTACTGGACTTCCCACGAGGAATCCCAAGTGGAACTGAAGTCGGCCAACGCCCCCCAAGAGATCTCTTTCAGCCCCTATACCCGTCGTAACCCCTCAGACCATTATCCGGTGTTTGTGAAGGTGAAAGGTGAGAGGTGAAAGGTGAGAGGTTAGATGGTTTTTTTCTCTTTGAGGGAGGTAATTGTTTG
This sequence comes from uncultured Bacteroidia bacterium, assembly GCA_902783365.1. Lineage (GTDB taxonomy): Bacteria > Bacteroidota > Bacteroidia > Bacteroidales > F082 > Limimorpha. The sequence goes on from CACZQL010000054.1 coordinate 48,589, forward strand.
AAGAACTACTGATAAGATAATCAGAGTGATACCAATGATGAAGGAGAAATTCAACTCCTTGTACTCGCTGAAGATGAACATCGAGAGGATGATGCTATAGACGGGTTCCAGATTGTAGGTTAGGTTGACGGTGAAGGCGGGAATCTTCTGCAAGACAATGATTTGCAACAGACATAGGCCAATGGTGCATATCACCACCATAAAGGCGAGATAGGCATAGTCCATGCCGATGGGGTAGAGCCGCCCAATGGGAATGAACACATTATATAAAGGTATGAGGGCACTGAGCCCGATAAGTCCTCCGACCATCTCCCAAAGCAACATGTTCTTGGCATCGTAATGCTTGCCAACCCGTTGGTTGACAATGGCAAACAAAGCGTATAACGCGGACGAAACCACCCCGAAAAGGATGCCTAATCGGTAGCGGGAATCGAATTGGAACACCAAATAGATGCCCAACACGGTGAGCAGGCTGAATAGGAACTCCCTTCCGGAAAAACGGTGTTTGTTGATGATGGGCTCCAACAAGGCAGTGAAAAACCCCACCAACGAAAAGCATACCACTCCAATGGATACATTAGAGGCTTTGATGCTGGCATAAAAAAACACCCAGTGCAAGGCCAACAGCAGCCCCACACCGCCCATCTGTCCTAAGTTGTTCATTTTGTAGTGAATCAGTTGGTCAGTTAATTTCAGGAACAGCCACATGATCAACGCCGCCAAGGCCATACGCCACCACACCAACACGGCGGAGTTCAAGGTGATGAGGCGTCCCAGTACCCCGGTGAAGCCGGCGATAAACACCGAAAGATGGAGGAGCAGATAATCCTTTTTCATGAGGTTCAATTCAGGGTCTTCTTCTTTGGCGGACAGCCTCGAAGGTGACGATGGCGGTGGTCACCGACACGTTGAGGGAGTCGGCGATGCCATTCATGGGAATGATGATGTTTTGGTCGGCAGCCTCGACCCAAGCCTGTGAGATGCCGGTGGCCTCTGTGCCCATCACCAAGGCGGAAGCCTTACGAAAGTCGGCATCAAGGTAGTCGATGGAAGCCTTTAGGTAAGTGCAATAGATGGTGATGCCGTTCTGTTTCAGCCAATTGATGCATTCCTCGGTGGAACACGCGAACACGGGGACGCTGAAGATGCATCCCACGCTGGCGCGGATGGCGTTGGGGTTGTAAAGGTCGGTGGCGGGGTCGGCCACGATGACGGCATCCACCCCGGCGGCGTCGGCGGTACGCATCACCGCCCCTAAGTTGCCGGGTTTCTCCACCGTCTCCAACACGATGATCAAGGCGTCTTTTCGGGGCTTGAACTCTTGGAGCGTCCGGTATCTCGGGATGGCCACGGCCAACAGCCCGTCGCTACCCTCACGGTAGGCAATCTTCTCGAACACTTCCTCGGTTACCGTCTCGGTCGTCTTCGCCACAATCCGCAA
>CACZQL010000055.1 GCA_902783365.1 uncultured Bacteroidia bacterium
AAACGGTGTTTACCTCATCATTGAACACACCGAGGCCATGCACGTCATCGACGTCAACAGCGGCCACCGCGTCAATAAGGAAAACACACAGGAAGAAAACGCACTCCTCGTCAACATCGAGGCGGCCAAGGAAATCGCCAGGCAACTCCGCCTGCGCGACATGAGCGGCATCATCATCGTCGATTTCATCGACATGCGCGAAGCGTCGCACCGCAAAGAGCTCTACGACGTGCTCTGCCAGGAAATGGCCCGCGACCGCGCCAAACACACCATCCTGCCCGCCACCAAGTTCGGCCTCATCCAAATCACCCGACAGCGCGTCCGGCCCGCCACCGAAGTGCAGGTCCAGGAAAAATGCCCCGTGTGCGACGGCGAAGGCAAAATACGCCCCGCCATCCTTTATATCGACGAAATCGAAAACAACCTCAAGTACCTGCTGCTTGACCAAAACGAGAACAACATCACCCTTCAGGTCCACCCCTTCATCGGCGCCTACCTCACCAAGGGCCTGTTCTCCATCCGGCGCAAGTGGATGAAAAAATACGGCAAATCCTTCAGAGTCGTGTCCGTTGACAATTTCCACATGCTCCAGTACAACTTCCAGAACGCCAACGGCGAAGACATCAAGATCTGAACCCTGGCTCGTGAAAAAAACCATTGTGGAGACGATGCGCGCACCGTCTCCACATTTTTTACGCCATGTCCCAAAAATTTCCTACCTTTGCCCCTCTTAAAACTGACCAACTGATTAACTGATTAACTGACCAACTCATGAAAGACATCGTCCTCAGCGGCATCCGCCCCACCGGCAACCTCCATCTCGGCAACTACTATGGCGCCGTCCGTAGCTTCGTGAAGATGCAGGAAGACTACAACTGCTATTTCTTCATCGCCGACTGGCATTCCCTCACCACCCATCCCAAACCCGAAAACATACAACGCTCGGCCAGAACCATCCTCGCCGAATACCTCGCCTGCGGCATCGACCCCGAAAAGGCCACCATCTATATCCAAAGCGATGTGCCGGAAACCATCGAGCTCTACCTCTATTTCAATATGAACGCCTACATCGGCGAACTGGGACGCGTCACCACCTTCAAGGAAAAAGCCCGCCAACAGCCTGACAATGTGAATGCCGGTCTGTTCACCTATCCGACCTTGATGGCCGCCGACATCCTCCAGCATAAAGCCAAATGGGTGCCAGTGGGCAAAGACCAGGAACAGAACATGGAGATGGCCCGCAAATGCGCCCGGCGCTTCAACAACATCTACGGCGTGGAGTTCTTCCCCGAACCCCAAAACTACTACTTCGGCGGCGACGCCGTCAAAGTGCCCGGCCTCGACGGCTCCGGCAAGATGGGCAAGAGCGACGGTAACTGCATCTACCTCTTCGAGGACGAGAAAACCGTCCGCAAAAAAGTGATGCGCGCCGTCACCGACAATGGGCCCCAGGAGCCCAACAGCCCCAAACCCGAAGTCATCCAGAACCTCTTCACCATGATGAGCATCGTGAGCAACCCCGACACGGTGAAGTTCTTCGACGAGAAGTGGAACGACTGCACCCTCCGCTACGGCGACATGAAGAAACAACTCGCCGAGGACATGGTCAAGACGCTCAACCCCATCCGCGAACGCATCCAGGAGTTCTCTTCCGACCCCGACCGCCTCGACCGCATCGCCCGCCTCGGCGCCGAAAAAGCCCGCGAGAGCGCTGCCAAAACCCTCAATGAGGTAAGAAACATCATCGGTTTCAGACCGTATAGTGTAGTTGTTGGTGGTTGAGTTTGTTTCCCATCTACCCTTTGTTTTTATCAACAACTCAGTAACATGGGCGATTTCATCACATACGAAAAAATTCCTGAAAGGGCGGTGTTAATTGCCGTGGCCACCAAGAAGCAAAGCCGCGAGCGTACCGAGGAATACCTCGACGAGCTGGCCTTCCTGCTTGAAACGGCGGGAGGTGTGCCAGTGGCCCGCTTCGTGCAGGCCATGGACCACCCCTCCAGCGTGAGCTACCTCGGCTCCGGCAAACTCGAGGAAATCCATCAGTATATCAAAGCCGAAAATATCGAGATTGCCGTCATCGACGACGAGCTGAGCGCCACCCAGGCCCGCAACATGGAGCAGGCCCTCGAATGCCGGGTGCTTGACCGTACCAGCCTCATCCTCGACATTTTCGCCTCCAATGCCCACACCGCCCATGCAAAGGCTCAGGTTGAGCTGGCCCAATACCAATACCTGCTGCCCCGACTTACCCGCATGTGGACCCACCTCGAACGCCAACGGGGCGGCATCGGCATGAGAGGTCCTGGCGAGACCCAGATCGAGACCGACCGCCGTCTGATCCTCGACCGTATCTCGGTGCTGAAAGAAAAGCTCAAGGAAATCGACATGCAGAAGACCGTGCAGCGCAAAAACCGAGGCAAACTGGTGCGTGTGGCCCTTGTGGGCTATACCAACGTGGGCAAATCCACCATCATGAACCTGCTGAGCAAGTCGGAGGTCTATACGGAAAACAAGCTCTTCGCCACCCTCGACACCACCGTGCGCAAGGTGGTGGTCGAAAACTTGCCTTTCCTGCTCTCTGACACCGTGGGTTTCATCCGCAAACTGCCCCATCACCTCGTGGAGTCGTTCAAATCGACCCTCGATGAGGTGCGCGAGTCCGATATCCTGCTTCATGTGGTCGATATCTCGCATCCCGACTTCGAGGCCCAGATGGAAGTGGTCAACCAAACCCTTGCGGAGCTGGGTTGCGCCGACAAAAAGACCATTGTGGTCTTCAACAAGACCGACGCCTATACCTGGGAGGAGAAAGATCCCACCGACCTTACCCCAGCCACCAAACGCAACATTTCCTACGAAGAGCTGAAACAGACCTGGATGGCTAAGATGAACGACAACTGCATCTTCATCTCCGCCAAGAACCGCGACAACTACCAGGAATTCCGCGACTTGCTGTATAAGGAAATCAAAGACATGCATGCCATACGGTATCCCTACGACAATTTCCTTTATTAGTTGTTCAGTTGTTCAGTTGTTCAGTTGTTCAGTTGTTCAGTTGGCAGTTGTTCAGTTGGCAGTTGTTCAGTTGGCAGTTGTTCAGTTGGCAGTTGTTCAGTTGTACAGTTGTACAGTTGTACAGTTGTACAGTTGTTCAGTTGGCAGTTGGCAGTTTTTGTGAATAACAGTCTCGGAGAGACTGAATCTTAATAACCCCGCACAAGCGTAGCGCAGTGTGGGGTTAAGCGAGTCTCTAACCCATTGCACCTCGGAGAGGTGCGACTACCTCACATCTTATCTATCTTATTTACGATTCCATGATCAATTGATTCAATGCTTTATTTTTGATAATAATAATTTTATTGCTTTGAAAATCAATAATCTTAAATATTAGAAAAATGTATATCAAAAAAAAGTAATAAAACTCACTTGACAATAAAGAAATAATGACTATTTTTGCGGAATCAAAACACATATAATCCAATAATCAAATTTAAATCTTATCATTATGCGCTCAGAACTAATCAAAGAGGTGCTTGATCCCCTCGCCGAGTCACGCCGTTATGTGGATAATGCGAGACTGACCCTGAAACAAAACGGACAGTTGAATATTGAAACCCGTCGTTATGATGACGCTAAGTATGTGAAAGCTGCCGGCAACTATCTGTGGCTGGCCGTGCTGATGGCCTTGGATGCT
>CACZQL010000056.1 GCA_902783365.1 uncultured Bacteroidia bacterium
ATCCTCGACCCGCATTTCATCAGTGCCTACGAACAGAAGGAAGGCGACAAGGGAGATGAAGGTCGCGCGATGTTTGCCCGTGTGGATTCCAACACCATCGACAAGCTCATCGTGAAAGACGACAAGGAAGTCGCCTCGGGCCTTGATGACAAACAGAAAGAGACCCTGAAAGCCGCCTTCGAGAAGGTCATCGACAAGATGAAGTTCAACGTGGAGTTCAGCAACGAAGCTGCTGAAGCCGCTCCCGTGGAGGTCACCCAAAACGAGTGGATGCGCCGTATGAAGGAGATGGAGCAGATGGGTGGCGGCCCAATGTCGTTCTACGGCTCGATGCCCGACAGCTACACGCTGATGCTCAACACCAACAGCCCTGTCATCACTGGCTTACTTGACAAGGACGAAACCGCCCAGGAAGCCACGATTCGGCAGATTTACGACCTCGCATTGCTCTCCAAGAACCTGCTGAAGGGCAAGGATTTGAGTGAGTTCGTGAAGAGGAATATGGCGTTGTTATAAAGGCCGCCCCGTAGGGGCAACAGCTACTAGCCCAGGGCAACGCCCTGGGTAAACGGAAAACGTCCGGATAAATCGGGGGAATGCCCGGATAATTGATTTACGAGAGCAATTGAACCATGTCAACGGCCCGAAGGGCCAACAGCCAACAGCCCAGGGCAACGCCCTGGGTAATGTGGCGCATAATTAATAACGCCCCGAAGGGGCAAAAGCAATCAAACCATGTCACAATCGCTCTGTAAAATTTACCTACACATCATTTTTCATATTAAAACCACCAGCTTTTGGCCTTTCAGGCCGCCTACTACAAATAGCGACACACTGCTCAAGTACTAACCATTGGGTTTCTAGTATGATGTTTTCATGAAAACTTGACCGCCCTGACCACCAGGCCACAGTTGCGGTCGCGGCTGCCGCATACATGGCATTGGTAGGCATTGAAATAAAAACTCCAGCTTCGGTTCGGGAACTCCTTGTTGAGCGTGCTCGACCAATAAAGGCCCAAACCATCGTAGTTGTAAGCGTCATCCCAATGGAAACCCGCGGCAGGCAAAAACATGCTGTTGCCGTTCGCAGCCGTGAACAGCCACCCATCCACACCGTTTTGTGTAAACCAAGCATTGGTCGTGTTTTGAAACAACTCCTCCCATTCCCCCTTGGTCGGAATGCGCCACTCGCCTCCCCAACAAGCCGTGGCCGCGTCATCCAACGAATCCAATACCATCTCGTAATCCACAAAACCCTCCAACCCATAATTCATGTCCGTGCAATACTTGGTAAAGGCATACCGGTCGTCAACAAAATCGCCATACCGGTAATCCTTCCAGAAATAGGTGTCCTTGACAGCGGTCTCGCCCCAAGCATAATAATCGCCTAAGTCCTCAGGAGCCTCAGCCCCCAGATTGCATACTGCCCACAACACCCCACTGGGCAACCCAAGATCCACAACACCGTGGCTCACAAGACTGTCGCCGTCAGCCACCACCGTGTCGTTGACAATCGTGTCGGTTACAAGGCCGTCGTTGCCTCCATCATTTGGATCGTCGGTTTTCGTGCAATTCGCCGCAACCATTAGCAGCAGCACCAGGGCGGCGATCATGCTCCATAACTTGTTCATTTTAACATCCTCCATATCGCATTGGTCTATGACATTGTTTTAGGTGTTGCAAAAATAAAAAAATCCCTTTCCATATTCAACAATAATCGTTATTTTTGCCCCCAAATGCAAAACCTATGACCAACGCAAAACGACTTTTGAACCGCGAGGAAGACCAGCGCGTCGTGGAGGCCATCCGGCAGGCCGAGCGCAACACCTCCGGCGAAATCAAGGTCCACATCGACAACCGTTGCCGGGGGGATGTGGAAGAACGCAGCCTTGAGGTATTCAACAAGCTGAAACTCAACGAGACCAAACAGCGCAATGGCGTGCTGATCTATCTTGCCGTGAAAGACCGCAAGTTCGCCATCCTCGGCGACGAAGGCATCAACAAAGTCGTGGAAAACGGCTTCTGGAACGATGTCAAAGACCTGATGCAACGCTGTTTCAAAGAAGGACAGTTTGTTGAAGGCCTCGAACAAGGCATCCAACGCTGCGGCGAGAAACTCAAGACCTATTTTCCTTATCAAACCGACGACACCAATGAAATCCCCGATGACATCTCTTATGGAAACCAATAACAAGACACGTCTAGGCATCCTGTTATGCCTGCTCCTTTTGGTTTGCGCCAACCTGAAGGCCCAGCTGCCCCGCCGGCCTGAGCCTCCGCGACTGGTGAACGACCTTGCCGGCATCCTCACTCGCGGACAGGTCGATCAGCTGGAGACCCTGTTGGTCAATTACAACGACACCACCTCCACCCAAATCGTCGTCCTCATCGTGAACGACCTGCAAGGCTATGACGTGGCGCAGTACGCCACTGAGATCGGGCAGTCGTGGGGCGTGGGACAAGGCAACCAGGACAACGGCGCCGTGGTTCTCGTGAAACCCAAGACCAGCGACAGTAATGGCCAAGTCAACATCAGCGTGGGCTACGGCCTAGAGCAATACATCACCGATGCCGCCGCCCAACGCATCATCGACCAGGAGATGATCCCCTCCTTCAAAGAAGGGAACTATTTCTCAGGCATCCTGAAGGCGGTGCAGGTGATGATGGACCTTTGCTCAGGCAAGTTCACTTCCAAAGAATACACCGACGACAAAGCTCAGGCCCTTGCAGGATTCCTCTTTCTCGTCATCATCGGTGTCATCATCTATCTCATCAAACGAAAAGGCCAGAGCTATTCTAGAAGTGGTGCCGGGTCGATGTGGATCCCTTCGTCAAGAGGCTACCGCACCGGCGGCTTCAGCAGCGGTGGCAGTCACCACGGCGGCTTCAGCAGCGGTGGCAGTCACCACGGCGGCTTCAGCGGCTTTGGCGGCGGACACTTTGGCGGCGGAGGCGCGAGCGGAAGCTGGTGAGAGGTGAAAGGTGAAAGGTGAAAGGTGAGAGAAGACGAACAAATTTAAAAAAATGAGAATGAGAATAAGAAATTGGGTGTTGTTGTTTTTGGCCATCAGTTTACAGGGGATGGCTCAAAAGCATACCATCAGTGGGTATGTGATGGACGCCCAAAGCAAAGAGACCTTGATCGGCGCTACCATCTTCGACACGCAATCCAACAAAGGATGCGCCACCAACAGTTATGGTTTCTACACCCTCACCCTACCCGATGAAACAGTAAACCTTCAGGTGGCTTTTGTGGGTTATGAGCCTCAAAATCATACTTTTATCCTCAAATCCGACACTACCCTATCCTTCCTTCTCCAAACCAACAACGAGTTGGAGGAGGTCGTCATTGAGGCGACACGCACTACCGTCAACGCCCAAAATCCCCAGATGGGCATCGTGGAGCTTCCCATCAAACAGATCAAGACCATCCCCAGCCTCTTCGGTGAGACCGACGTGCTGAAAGCCATCCAGCTGCTCCCCGGAGTGCAGAACGGCACCGAAGGCTCCGCCGGAATGTATGTCCGCGGCGGCGGCCCCGACGAGAACCTCATCCTCCTCGACGGCGTGCCCGTCTATAACGCCAACCACGCCCTCGGATTCTTCTCCGTATTCAACGCCGACGCCATCAAGAACGTCACCTTATATAAAGGCTCCTTCCCCGCCCATTTCGGCGGCAGACTCTCCTCGGTGCTCGACATCCGGATGAAAGAAGGCAACATGCAGGCGTACCACGGAAACGCCAGCATTGGCCTCATCTCGTCGAAAGTCAACGTGGAAGGCCCCATCGTGAAAGACAAACTCTCGTTCAACTTCTCCGCGCGACGCACCTACGGCGACCTGCTCATCAAACCCGTCCTTTGGATCATCAACAATGAGGACCCCTACTCCAAGGTCAACCTCGGCTATAACTTCTACGACGTCAACGCCAAACTCAACTGGAAAATCTCCGACCGCGACAGGCTCTACCTCAGCTACTACAATGGCGACGACAAACTCTTTTTCGGCTCCACCACTCAAAGGGATGACCAAGGGATGAGCCTCAAAGACGAGACCAGACTGTCGTGGAAATGGGGCAACCAAGTGGCCGCCCTGCGATGGAACCACGTCCTCTCGAAAAAAACCTTCATGGACGCCACCCTCCACTACACCCAATACCGTCACACACTGGGTGTCAACATGTTCGAACAATTTGACGACGCCTCAGGCTCGAGCATACAGCAAAGCAACGACGTGAGGTTCAAGTCCGGCATCCATGACCTGACCGCCAAAATCGACTTCGACTTCACCCCCAACCCCAACCACGAGATCCGCTTCGGAGGCAACTACACCTACCACATCTTCCGTCCCGACGTACAGGTGCTGCTCTACGAGGGAAGCGGCCAAAACCTCGACACCGTGTTAGGCTCCCCCGATGTTTTTGCCCACGAGACCGCACTGTATGTGGAGGACAACATGACCTTGGGCGACCTCTTCCGGGTCAACCTGGGGGCTCATTACTCCACCTTCACCGTACAAGGAAAGACCTACCACTCGGTGCAGCCAAGAGTCAGCGCAAGCCTCATGCTGGCCTCCAACTTCTCCATCAAGGCGGGCTATGCCTATATGAGCCAATACGTCCACCTGCTCTCCAACAGCAGCCTGAGCCTGCCCACCGACCTCTGGGTACCCGTCACGGCCAACATCGAGCCCATGAAAGCCCACCAATGGTCGATAGGCGGTTTCTATGAGCTTCCCGAACTGTTCGACATCTCGCTGGAGGGCTACTACAAGACCATGGACAACCTCATCGAATACCGTGACGGAGCCTCTTTCCTGGGGTCGCAGGACAACTGGGAGAGCAAGGTGTGCATGGGACGCGGCTGGGCCTACGGCGTGGAACTGCTGCTGCAACGATCCTTCGGCAAGACCACCGGCTGGATCGGCTACACGTGGTCGCACTCCAACCGCCTCTTCGACCGGCCAGGCCAGGAAATCAACGAAGGCAAGGTGTTCCCCGCCAAGTACGACCGCCGTCACGACATCAGCCTCACCGTGCAGCACAAGCTCAACAAATATTTCGACTTCTCGGCCACCTGGGTGTTCAGCTCCGGCAACTGGGGTTCCCTCGGGACACAAGAATACCCAAGCCTCGACCACCCCCTGTTCTTCATCGACGCCGTGGAACGCAACAACTACCAGATGCCCAACTACCACCGCCTCGACCTGAGCATGAACTACTACCAATACTATGACCAAGGCCAAACCGGATGCTTGAACATCAGCGTCTATAACGCTTATAACCGCAAGAATCCTTTCCTTATCATGACCGATTCGGAATGGGACGGCAACAGCGAGAGAAAACGTCTGGTGCAAGTCACCCTCTTCCCCCTCATCCCCTCCATCAGCTACAGCTATCAATTCTAATCCGCTTGAAAATGAAACACGCCCCATATCTCATCCTCCTCACCGCCCTTGCGATGGTCGCCTGCACCAAGGAAATCGTGTTTTCCGGTGAGGAAGCCGAAACCAAAACCGTCATCAACTGCATGGCCACCGTAGGTCAGCCCCTCTCCGCCACGGTGAGCAAAAGCAATTTCTTCCTCACCCAAGAGGAGGACATCGACATCAGCGCCCCCGACAGCGTTGTGGTCACCCTCTATGTGAACGGCCTCCCCATGGGCGAGATGCTTCACTCGAAAGACTCACTGGTTTCACGGGACAACTACCCGCCGCTCTTGGTACAATACTATACCTCCGACTATCGTCCCGCCGTGGGCGACGTGATTCGGGTGGAAGCCACCGCGCCAGGATTCGACAAGGCGGTGGGCACCACCGCTCCCCTGCCCGGCCCCGTGTCCGTGACCGTCAAAGGCATCACCCTGAACAGCCATCAAGAGTACTCGTTGGAGAACGTGTCGTGGCAAGGCTACTACGACATTTGGTTCAAGAGCTACGCCACGCTGACCCTCGAAATCACCGACCCTAACCCAGGCCAAACCGACTTCTTCATGCTCTACGGAGGCTTCGACTTCCCCATGGAACAGGTGAACGTCGCTGCCGCCGACCCAAGGATGCGTATCCACACCAACGACCCTGCGTTCGGCAACCAAACCAGCGACATCACCAACAGCATCCTCGTGTTCCGCCCCTATCGGGAATACCTATTCAGGGACCAGCTGTTCGACGGAAGCACCTACCAGATGCAAATCCCGATAGACTTCATCATCGGTTTGTACGACATGGCCGACACCGCCCTGCTCCAACCCACCAAGGTGTCCCTCCCCCTCCAACACCTTTCCGACGAACTCAACCAATATCTCTACACCATGACCTGGGTGGAACCAGGAGCCCAATTCCTGACCGAGCCCACCCAAATCCACAACAACATCCAGGACGGCTATGGCATCGTCGGCGGAAGACACATCGACACCCTGAGCCTCACGCTCCCCTTACCTGATTTTTCAATTATCAATGACACACTAATATGACCAAAGAAGATCTCATCCAGCTTTCGGAACGTAACATCACCGAAGAGCAAGTAAACCAGCAAGTTGCCCAGCTAAAAAGAGGCACTGCCTACGTGAAACTCGTCCGACCGGCCACCATCGGCGACGGCATCATCCGCATGACGGACGACCAAGTGCAAAAAATGACCGAAGCCTTCGAGGAAGACCGTGAATACTACCAGTGCACCAAGTTTGTGCCTGCCTCTGGCGCGGCTTCACGCATGTTCAAGGACCTCTTCACCTTCATCGAAAACGGCGTGGAGACGAAGTTCACCGAGGTGTTTTTCGCCCACATCCACTATTTTGCCTTCTTCGAGGACCTCGACAAGGCTTGCAAGAAACTATATGGCGAAGGTGTTGACAACCTTGTGAGCGCGGGACGTAAGGTGGAAGTGGTGAAAGCCCTGCTGCTGGAAGACGGCCTGTGCTACGGCAAGCTGCCCAAAGCACTGCTGAAGTTCCACCATTACGAGCACTTCAACCGGCTTGCCTTGGAGGAGCATCTCGTGGAGGCAGCCCGCTACGCCGCCGGTGCCGACGGTACCGCGCGGCTGCATTTCACCGTCTCGCCCGAACATGAGCAACTCTTCAAAGATACCGTCAAAGAATTGATAGACAGCTACGAAGCCAAATACGGCGTTCATTACGAGATCGGCTATTCCTGCCAAAAACCCTCCACCGACACGGTAGCCATCGATGCCGATGGAAACCTTTTCCGCGAGAAAGACGGCAAGTTGCTGTTCCGCCCCGGCGGCCACGGCGCACTCATCGAGAACCTCAACGACCTCGCTGGAGAGATCGTGTTCATCAAGAACATCGACAACATCGTGCCGGAGACCCGTCTGGAGACCACCGTCACCTATAAGAAAGCCCTGGCGGGAATGCTGCTCCGCCTACAACAGCTGAGCTTCGAGTACCTGGAGATGCTCGACGAAGGCGGCTTGACCGAGGACGACCTAGACGAGATCATGACCTTCGCCAAAGACCAGCTGCACATCGACATCCCCGACTTCGTGAAAGCCTACGAGCCCATGGAGAAGATTGACTTCCTCTATGACCGCCTGAACCGCCCGATGCGCGTCTGCGGCATGGTGAAAAACGAAGGCGAGCCTGGCGGCGGTCCCTTCTGGGTCAAGAACAACGACGACGAGGTCTCGCTGCAAGTCGTTGAGTCCTCTCAAATCGACCACGGCAAAGAAGACCAGGAGGCCATCTTCAAAGGCGCCACCCACTTCAACCCCGTCGATCTGGTGTGCGGCTGCTGGAACTACAAAGGCGAGGCGTTCAACCTCACCGAATATGTGGATCCTAGCACCGGCTTCGTCTCCTCCAAGTCGAAAGACGGCCGCGAGCTGAAGGCCTTGGAGCTGCCCGGCCTCTGGAACGGCGCCATGGCCGACTGGATCACCCTCTTCGTGGAGGTGCCTATTGAGACCTTCAACCCCGTGAAGACCGTGAATGATTTATTAAAGGTGATGCACCAATAACCCCCTTCGCCATGGCAGAAAAACCAGTCATCGAATTAAAAGACGCCGTCATCTATCAACGCGACAAGGTGGTGCTTTCCGATGTGACCTTCGACATCGGGAAACGTGAATTCGTCTATCTCATCGGCAAGACCGGCAGCGGCAAATCGTCGCTGCTCAGGACCCTTTACGCGGAACTGCCCACCCGTGAAGGCACCGTCAACGTGGCGGGGTTCGACCTCACCAACATCAAACGCAAGGACATCCCCTACCTGCGGCGCAAGTTAGGCATCGTGTTCCAAGACTTCCAACTCCTTGCCGACCGCAACGTGGAGGCCAACCTGGGGTTCGTGCTGCGGGCCACAGGATGGTTCGACGAGGACAAGATCAACGAACGCATCGACTTCGTGTTGGACAAGGTGGGACTGAAGGACAAACGCAAGAGCATGCCTTACAACCTCTCGGGAGGCGAACAGCAAGGCGTCACCATCGCACGCGCCCTGCTCAACGACCCTGACATCATCCTTGCCGACGAACCCACCGGCAACCTCGACCCCGAAACGGCTCTCGACGTATTGAAACTGCTGCTAAGAATCAGCGACAGCGGCACCGCGGTACTCATGGCGACCCACAACTACGGACTCATCCAAAAATACCCCGGACGCATCATCAAATGCGAGAACGGGAAGGTGATTTGTTCGAGAATACAGAAGTAAGAAGACAGAAGGCAGAAGACAGAAGACAGAAGGCAGAAGACAGAAGACAGAAGTAAGGAGTAAGGAGTAAGAAGTAAGAAGTAAGGAGTAAGAAGTAAGTAGTTCGAGTTTCGCTAGCGTCCTTAAGGAGCGCCCCGATAGGGGCAACAAGCCAATAGCCCAGGGCAACGCCCTGGGTTTCAGGAGGATATTTAGAGAAACGCCCTGAAAGGGCAAAAGCCATAAAAATTCTAATAAGGCTTTTGCCTGAATAAGAATTAAGAGGCAAAGATAGTACGGATGAGGAGAAGGACATTCTTCTCATTCTGATAGAGTTCCTTGAGGGTGTCGTCACGGGACTCGATGTCGTCGTCGGTGAAATCCTCGTCCATCAAACGTTGGATCTCCCCGATGAACGCTTCAGGAGTCTCGGCGACGACACAAAGGTTCTCCAGCGATGTGCCTCGCACCATCAACTCGTTGACGAGACAGAATCGGCCATTGTACAAGGCGTTCAAAAGCTTCAGCTTCAGGCCAGTGGGCTGTTCAGTAACCAGCACGTTGACTTGTGCGTTGCGCAGCAGGTCGATCATCTCGGCATCGTCGCAATTGGCTTTAAGCGTCACATTGGCATAACGGCGACAGAGGGCTTTCAAATCGTCGGAAGGGTTGAGTCCCGCCACCACACAGGGAACCTTCAACGCAGAGAACACGTGCTCCACCAGCCATTCCGCCGCCTGCTTGTTCTCCGCCACCGACAGGTTGCCATGATACAGCACATAGTCGCCTCGGCCTGTCTCGGAACACACCTTGCTCAACGCATTGAAGCCGGGGAGCAACACGGTATGGCCGTAACGCGCCTCAAAATAAGCCCTATCCTTTTCGGAGATGGCAAAAATCGCCTTGGCTTGGCCAAGCACCGGCTCATAGTGTCTCAGTTTTCTTGCTTCAATACGATAAAACATTCGTTTCCAAACACTGGGTTCGGCATCAGCAAGCAACTGGTAGTAATCGTGCTCCACATTGTGGGCCCTGACAAAAAACTGGCGCCCCTTCAGGCGCGGGTCGTTCATCACCGCCGTGGAGTGCAAGCCTTCGCAAAGGATGGGATAATCGTCCTTCAGCAAGTCGCGCACCAGTTCCTCCGACTGCCGTGAAATGACGATATAGGGAGTCCGATGCCATTGTTTCCAAAAGGAAGTGTCGCGTTGATAATACTTTACCTCATGACAACGGTCGAGTACCGCAGCCTTTTCCCTGCCATATTGGAAGCAATGGAGATGCACTTTGATGCCAGCCTCCACGAGGGCTTTGATGCGGTAAAACACATCGATCACACCTCCGTAGTTGGCAGGATATGGCACATCGAACGAGATGACATGTAGGTGATAATCAGAGTCATTCATAGTGTTTATAAATTTCAATCAAGGTTTGTTGCTCATTTTCCCAGCAGAGGTCGATCGCCGCTTGGGCCAGTCCTTGTTGCCACTGCTGCCGTTGGGCCGTGTCGTTCAGACCTTCACGGATGGTCATGGCGATGGATTGGGGGGCATGGTCGGGAATAAACAGCCCGATATGGTATTTCTGGATGATCTTTCCAACTTCCACCAGTTTCGAAGCCACGATGGGCACCCCGGCCTGGATGAAGTCGAAAAGCTTGTTGGGCAGGCAGAATCGGTAGTTGAGGTTGGTGTCCTTGTCGAGGATGAAGCCCAGCTCCGCCAATTGCGTGTAAGCCATCATGTTGGCGTAGGGCATTCGCGGCAGAAAGCGCACGCGATCCTCAAGATGCTCTTCGGCCACCATCTGTTTCAAAAGAGGCAACACATCGCCGCCACCGATGACCATCAGGAAACAGTCGTCGAGATAACGCATGGCCTCCACCAGTTCCTCGGCACCCCGTTGGATGTTGATGCCAGAGCCCTGCAAGACCAGCAGATGCTTGTCCAATGGCAAGCCGAGCGTTTCCTTGTCACCTTTGGGAGGAAGCGAAGCCTTGGGAGGGATATTTCTGACAACATGGCACTTTACGCCATATTTCTGTTGAAACAGTTCCGCAATCGAATCACACACGGTGATCATCTCCTTCAGACGAGGCACCACGAAACCTTCGATGCGTTTCCAGACTTTTTGCACCCGAGGCCGTCCCACCAGCTCCGGGGTCTCGGTGAAATACTCATGGCTGTCGTAAATCATCTTGATGCCTTTCAGCTTGGAAATGAAGAAGTTCGGCAGTGCGGTGTCGAGATCGTTGGAAAGTAGCAGATGCGCTCGATGGAAAAGGAGGAAGAAGAACAGTCGGATATTGTATTCCGCATAGAAAAGGGGCCCTTTCTCGAAGAGGAGCTTCATGCGGTGGGTCCGATACGGCCTTTCGTCCATGGGGGGACTTTTACGTTGTTGGCGACCGACCAGGAGCACGTCATACCCCATCTTATTCAAAGTGAGGCACGACTTGTTGACTCTTTGGTCAGTGACCAAGTCGTTGATAACCGATACGATGACGCGGTTCATACTTCAGCGAGGATACAGGCCACTTGTGCGGCGAGGCGGGCGTTGTTGAGCACCAGCTGGATGTTGGAGGCGAGGCTGTCGCCGCCGGTGAGGTCTTTGACACGGGCGAGGAGATAAGGCGTGGTCTCTTTGCCGTGGATGCCGAGCCGTTTTGCGTCGGCGACAGCTTCGTCGATGGCTTTGTTGATGCGGTCGGGATCCATGGAGTATTCCTCGGGTATAGGGTTGGTGACGAGCATTCCGCCGCCAAGTCCCATCTCTTGTTTCGCCCGGAAGGCGGCAGCCAGCTCGGCGGGAGTGTCGATTCGGTAATCGACCTTGAAACCGCTATTGCGGGTATAGAAGGCTGGCAGCTCTTCGGTGCCGTAGCCGATGACGGGGACGCCTTTGGTTTCGAGATATTCGAGGGTAAGGCCGAGGTCGAGGATGGACTTGGCTCCGGCACAGATCACCATGACGGGGGTACGGGCCAGCTCTTCGAGGTCGGCGGAGATATCCATGGTGGTTTCCGCGCCCCGATGCACGCCGCCGACACCGCCAGTGGCGAACACACGGATGCCGGCCAATGCGGCGATGATCATGGTGGTGGCCACGGTGGTGGCGCCATCTTGTTTTCGGGCCACCAATACAGGCAAGTCGCGGCGCGAGGCTTTGGTCACTGCTGGACCTTTCTTGCCAAGATATTCGATTTCGTCGTGGGTGAGTCCCGCCTTCAGTCTTCCACCAATGACGGCGATGGTAGCCGGCACGGCGCCTCCTTCGCGGACCGTTTGTTCCACACGAAGGGCGGTCTCCACGTTTTGCGGGTAAGGCATTCCATGCGAGATGATGGTGGACTCGAGGGCCACGACAGGCTTGCCACCTTGCAGGGCAGCGGCCACTTCGGGCGAGAGGTCAAGATAGTTGTTCATAGAGCTCTTTAAGACGATTGTTAACAGTATCAGAGGTTTCAACGGTGACTTTGGCGCAACGCAGTCCAATTGTGGCTGCCTCTTGGAGGCTCGCTGAAGGCCCCGCATGGACGATGCCTGCCATCAGCGCGTCGCCAGCCCCGGTGGTGTTCACCACCTCCTTGCAAAGAAGGGCGTCAAAGTGGGTGGTGACATCGTTTTCGAGGACATCGAGGCCGTCAGCGCCAAGGCTGATGTAACTACGTTGGATGCCTTTCGCCTCGCGAAGGATCTCCCATTCCAAGCGATTGCATTTCAGTGCATAGAAGCTTTTCTTGCGCGACATTCGCAAGGCCTCAAGGATTTTGGGCGCTTTGGGGCTGGAGACCGCATCGACATAGAGGGGGGCCACATGGTCGATCAGATAGGCCAAGCTCTCCACTGGGATGTTGGTGTCGGCCACGAAAGCGTCCACCGCATCGATTCTGGCAAGTTTCGAGGCGATCCACTTCGGCGTGATGCCGTCGGAAGTGCGCATGTCGGACACACCGCCCACCATCTCGCCATCGCAGTTGTTGATGCTCATGAAACAGGAGCGGGTACCAATGGGAGCGTTGTCGCAGAAGCTGATATTGATGCCGACTTTGCGGCAGCTGTCGGCGGTGAACAGGCCGAAGGTGTCGCCGCCAAACAAGGTGAGAAACACCACCTCGTTGCCGAGCAGGGCAAGGTTATGGGCAATGTTGCGCCCCACACCACCTGGCATCAACCGGATGGTTCCGGGGTTGGAGTCGTTAGGTACAAAGGGTTTCAACGTCGTGGCAGCGATATCGGCATTGGCACCGCCGATGACACAGATTCTTTTCATTTCTTTTTTCATTCAGTGAGCCGACAAAGATAGGCAATACGGATGAATTACGCATGTTTTTCCTATTAAAAATACCCAAACTCAACAAAAAAGGCCTATCTTTGGCGCATGAAAAACCTCATCAACCTCCAACCCTATAACAGCTTCGGCTTCAATGTGATTGCCAAGCACTTCGTTGCAATCAACGATTTACGGGAGCTAGACCAGCTCCTTCAAACCCCTGAATTCAAGCAAGAGAAACACCTCATCCTCAGTGGAGGCAACAACATCCTGTTCACCTCTGACTTCTTCGACGGACTGGTGATTTATATGAACAACAAAGGCATTGAAACAGTCTATGAAGATGGGAATGAGGTCGTGGTCCGCGCGCAGGCTGGCGAGGATTGGCCAGCGTTCGTGCGCAAAATGGTCGAAAAAGGACTCCACGGCGTGGAGAACTTAGCTCATATCCCAGGCAAGGTAGGTGCCGCACCCGTCCAGAACATCGGAGCCTACGGCATGGAGCTCAAAGACAGCTTCATGCAATGCCAAGCCATGGAGATCTCAACGGGAAAGCTTAGGATCTTCACGAATGAAGCCTGCCAATTTGGCTATCGTGAAAGTGTTTTCAAGCATCAGCTAAAAGGAAAATATATCATCATTTCTGTTGATTTTATATTATCTAAAAAAGCTGAGCTGAAACTCGACTATGGCAACATCAAAGCCTATTTGGCCGAGCACCAGATGGAACGACCCACCTTGCAGCAGCTGCACGATGCCATCTGCGCCATCCGCGACGCCAAATTACCCGACGTGAAGCAAATCGGCAATGCGGGCAGTTTCTTCAAGAACCCTGTCGTCAGCCTTGAACAGTTCAACGACCTTCAAAAACGATATCCCGACATCCCCCATTATCCTGACACAGAGGGCAAGGTGAAAATCCCGGCGGGTTGGCTCATCGAGCAAGCCGGCTGGAAGGGTTGGCACAACGAGCATGTGGGCGTGTATGAGAAACAAGCCCTCGTGCTCATACACAGCGGTGGCGGCAAAGGCGAGGACATCGTTTGCCTCTCCAAGCAAATCCAACAATCCGTGGAGGAGCGATTTGGGATTCAAATCGTCCCCGAGGTTCATTTTGTTTAACCATGCCAGTTGGCAGTTGGCAGTTAGCAGTTATCAGTTTTTAGAGATCCTGTTAAGGAAGCGACATGCTCAAAACCATGGCGTTGGCAATAATCCTCGATGCCATTCACGACCTTGACGGAGACCGCGGGGTCGATGAAGTTGGCGGTGCCGATTTCGATGGCGGAGGCTCCGGCAAGCATGAATTCCACCGCATCGGTGGCATTGGAGATGCCGCCCAGTCCCACCACAGGAATATGCACCGCCTTGGCCACCTGCCACACCATGCGCAGGGCCACCGGCTTCACGCAGGCTCCCGACAGGCCGCCGGTAACAACTGAGAGCTTCGGGCGGCGACGCTCCGCGTCGATAGCCATGCCCATCAGCGTATTAATTAAGGAGACGGAATCAGCACCAGCGGATTCCGCAGCCAAGGCAATCTCGGCGATGTTGGTCACATTGGGAGAGAGCTTCACCATCAGGTGCTTGTGATATACCTTGCGCACCTCCGAAACCACCTGTGCGATGCCCGAAGTAGTCACGCCGAAGGCCATGCCGCCCTGTTTCACATTGGGGCACGACACGTTGAGCTCGATAGCGGGGATCTTTTCCAAGGCATCCACCATCTCCGCCCCTTTCACGTAATCCTCCAGCGTGGAGCCTGAGAGATTCAGGAGCACGTTGGTATCAAAATCCTTGATGCGCGGATAGATCGTCTCGACGAAATAAGGCACTCCTTTGTTTTGGAGGCCCACGCAGTTCAACATCCCCGAGGGGGTCTCCGCCATGCGGGGATAGGGGTTGCCCTCGCGCGGATGCAGGGTAGTCCCTTTCACGATGATGCCACCCAGCCGGGCAAGGTCCACAAAGTCAGTATATTCCTCGCCGTAACCAAACGTGCCCGAGGCCGTCATCACAGGGTTGCGCAGCACCAAGCCGCGACCCAAGTCTATCGTCATATTTACCATTTCAACCTCCTTGTGTTAAAAACAGGTCCTTCTTTGCACACACACAGATGGCCGTCCACCGTGTCTTCCACGCAGCAGAGGCAAGCGCCCAAGCCGCAAGCCATGAGGTTCTCGAGCGACACCTCGCAGGGGATATCCTTTTCCTGGGCGAGCGCCGCCACCACCTTCATCATCGGCTTGGGGCCGCACACACACAATCGTGCGAACTGCTGTTGTTTCCATACGGAGTGCTGGGTCACGAAGCCTTTTTCGCCCAAAGAGCCGTCCTCAGTGGTCACAAAGGTCTCGCCCAGCGCCTGATAATCTTTCAAGCGAATCAAATCCGAGGCGGTTTTGCCGCCAAGGAGGAGCTGGGGACTCATGCCATTTGCGCGCATCCTTTTGGCCAAAAGGAAGAGGGGCGCGATGCCGATGCCTCCTCCCACCAACAGCACATTCCCTTGGACGGGTTCCATCGAGAAACCATGGCCTAAAGGCAGCACGACGTTCAACCTTTGTCCTTCGGGAGTCTCCGCCAAACGCCGGGTTCCCTCCCCAACCTTCTGCACCAGGAAACTCACCTCGCGGGCGGTTTCGTCCACATCGTGGATAGAGATGGGCCTTCGCAGATAGGTCTTTGGTGAATCTTCCACCATCACCTGGGCAAACTGCCCTGGCACCATGTCCGGCAGCGGCTCGTCAGCCTTCAGACGAAGCCACGACGCCCGTCCAAAGTCCTCTTTGCCCACCACCGTAAAATCCAAAATCCTTTTCATGGAGAATACTTTTTTTGCAAAAGTAAAGAATAATGGCTCAATGTTACATGTTGTTTTCAATTTTTTCTTACATTTGCCCACAAATCAACATAAAAACAACCACTAAACAACGGATGATCCATGAATCTCAGCAAAGAAGAATTCAAAGTCATGGCCATGCTTTACGCGGCCAACATCGACGGCAACATCCAGTCGGACGAACTGGAGGTGATGTTCGGCAAGACCGATCCCGACACCTATAAAAAAGTGAA
Source organism: uncultured Bacteroidia bacterium (assembly GCA_902783365.1). Lineage (GTDB taxonomy): Bacteria > Bacteroidota > Bacteroidia > Bacteroidales > F082 > Limimorpha. The sequence goes on from CACZQL010000056.1 coordinate 15,996, forward strand.
CAAGCTTTTTGGCAAGATGAACGACATGCAGATCCTCGAATGCATTGAGGAAAACAAACGCCTGCATCTCGCCTCGGAGGCCGACAAGCAGCAATTCATGGAAGATCTCAGAGCCATTATTGAGGCTGACGAGAAAGTGACGGTAATGGAGAACCAGATCTGCAAGGCGTTAGAGAGACTGTTGGCATAAATCACCTCGCCATGACGAACATCCATAGGGTTTTCTGCGGCGGTCCCTTCGCCTTCAACAGCCGCAGCGAGGACTTCCTCGTGCAGGCGGAGGACGACTACCGTTCCATGCTGCTGGGAGGCACCACCAACTTGTTTCAGCCCATCGTGGGCAGCGAAGTGTGGCTAAGTCCCAACGTTGTCTATGAAGGACCCTTCTTCTTCCACACCGACCGTCTGGGCGCCGACGGCATCATCCAAGTGGAGCAAGAAATGATCGGGCATTGCACCGATGCCATCTTCCTGCTCGACCATGCCCGCTGTCCGGGAAGCATCGCCGAACTCATGGAAGCCACTTACCTCCACAAGGAAACCCATCTGTTTTTCGTCACCCTCTCCGACAACGAGGAGATCGAGAGTTGGCTGCACACTCCCTGTTGGTATCCCATCCTCCTTAGCCAGTCGCTCAACCCCAACACCCACCTTCATCCCTGCCACACCCTCGACGAGGCCAAAAACAGCCTCCTGAAGTTCGTAAGAGGGCTGGGCAAAGAGCCCCAAAACCGACCATCCGCTGAAAGTCCAACCACCTATACGCCGTCTCCCATCGACACTTCCCAGGTAACACTTCCCGAAGAGCTTCACAACCTACGGGAGGCCATCGCCCAAAACGTCCACGAGACCTGGGCACAGGCACGCATCAAAGAAGGCTGGAGCTACGGGCCCCAACGTGACGACAATCTCAAGCTGCATCCCTGTCTCGTGCCCTACGACGAGCTCCCTGAAAGCGAGAAGGACTACGACAGAGCCACCGCCATGGAGACTTTGAAACTCATCACCAAGCTAGGCTGGAAACTGAAATACACTTCTGATGAACAACCCTGAAAGGCGTCAACATCAACGATCGTAAAGAGAGGCTAATTTACCTGGGCATCAAGCTTCTTCAGCGGGTTTCTCCGCAGGGGTTTCCTCGGGTTCCGTGAAGTCGAGTTGGTGCTTGTCCATGAGCATCTGGTACCAAGCGAACACCTTTCTGATGTCCGAAGGATACACGGCCTCAGGGTCATAGTCGGGCATCACCTCAAGGAACTTCGCCCTGAGCACCTCGTTGGAGGCTTTCTTGAAGTCGAAGTCCACCTGGTCGCCCATCTTGTCGTGGACCCCCTTGAACACCTCTTTAAGAGGTTTGTCCTCATCGACCGAGAAAATGGAGATCTCCTCCAGCGAGCTCATACGGTCGTGGGCAAAAGCCGGAGCGCATTTGCCGTCGATCAGCGATTCCACAATGATTCTACCAACAGCTTGTGACTTAATGAGATAAAGTCCTGGTTTCCCAGAGATTGAAACTATTTTGCTAAGATCCATATTCGTTGCGTTTTCAAAAAATCGGGCAAAGATAGGAATATTTCTTTAATTTTGCCGCAAATCACAACGAAATGATAAGAAAGCATCATCATGGATTCGAATATCGGTCTCTTCAACGAAAGCTTCCCGCCCGTGATGGACGGTGTTGCCATCTGCGTGCAAAACTACGCCTATTGGATGCAGAAAAAAGCTGGCGGCGTGTCGGTTATCACCCCTAAAGTGCCTGGCGCCGACTACAGCCAATATGAGTATGAAGTGTTGGATTACTTCGCCGTACCCGTGCCTTTCAATCCCCCTTATGTCACAGGCATTGCCGAGATTGACCCCACTTTCCTCGCCAGAATCCTGAAACGTCCCTTCAAGATTGTCCACGCGCACTCCCCCTTTGCCGCCGGCATGGCGGCTGCCAAGGTGGCCAAGCACCTTCGCATCCCCCTGGTCGCCACCTTCCACTCCAAATACCGCGACAACTTCGACCGCGTCATCCCGGCCAAACCCGTCGTGGACCAACTCATCAAACGCATCGTCGATTTCTATGAGCACGCCGACGAGGTGTGGGTACCCCAAGAATCGGTGAAAGCGGTGCTTCGCGACTATGGCTACAAAGGCCCCATCGAGGTGGTCCAGAACGGCTCCGACCTCGTGGGCGACTATCCCGACAGCTATTTCTCCCAAGCCCGCAACGAACTGGGCATCCAGCCCGACGAGTTCACCTTCCTTTTTGTGGGACAGCATATCTGGGAAAAGAACGTAAAGCTCATCATCGAGGCCCTCGGGAAAATGGAAGAGACACCTTTCAAGATGCTCTTTGTGGGCAACGGCTACGCCGCCGACACCATGAAACGGATGGTGTGCGAGAAAGGCCTTGACAAGCAAGTCACCTTTGTCGGCACCGTCACCGACCGCGAAGCCATCAAGAAATACTACGCCGCGGCGGACCTATTTCTCTTCCCCTCCCTCTACGACACCGACGGCCTCGTGGTCAAAGAGGCCGCCGCCCTCCACACCCCCTCGGTGATGGTCAAGACCGCCACCGCGGCCTCCATCATCACCAACGGCGAAGACGGTTTCCTGATTCCCAACGACGCCGAGGCCTTTGCCCGACTCCTCCGTGAGCTGGTCCACGACCCCGAACGTGTCCACCGAGTGGGACTGCGAGCTTCCCAAAGCCTCGTCCGCTCCTGGGAAGACATCGCGGATGAGGTCCTAGACCGCTATAACCGACTCATCGCCAGGATGAAACTGATCCCCCTCAAATAACACCTCCCAACATGGACAACGACTGCATCCTCGTCAAAGGCGCCACCGAAAACAACCTGAAAAACCTCACCCTGAGCATCCCGAAACGACAAATCACCGTTGTGACCGGCGTCTCAGGCTCCGGCAAGTCGTCGCTGGTACTCGACACCCTCGCCGCCAAGTCGCGCCGCGAACTCAACGACACCTTCCCCTCCTTCGTGCAACAATACCTTCCCAAATACGGACGCCCCCATGTGGATGACATCGAGAACCTCCCCATCGCCATCGTCATCGAACAGCGCAAACCCGCCAACAACTCCCGGTCAACAGTAGGTACTTACACAGATATATATTCATTATTAAGACTATTGTTCTCCCGTGTAGGACAGCCTTTCGTGGGCTATTCCGACATCTTTTCCTTCAACCACCCCCTCGGAAGCTGTCCGAGATGCGCCGGCTTGGGCGAGATTCGAGAACTCGACATCCATAAGCTGGTGGATTTCGACAAGTCACTCAACGACGAGGACACCATCCATTACATCGCCTTCGGAAAAGGAGGCTGGCGCTGGATCCGCTACGCCCACAGCGGGTTGTTCGACCTCGACAAGAAAATCAAGGACTACACGCCCGAGGAGCTCGACCTCTTCCTGAACTCCCCGCAAATCAAACTGAAGAACCCGCCGAAAAACTGGCCCAAGACCGCCAAATACGAAGGGCTCATCCCGAGGATGTACCGCAGCATCATCAACTCCGAAGAGGGCTTGCTTCATGCCGCCGTGCTCAACCCCATGCTCACCATGGGCACCTGTCCCGACTGCCACGGCACCCGCCTCAACAACAAAATCCTCTCCTGCAAGATTTTAGGACTGAACATCGCCGAGGTCACCGCCATGAGCATCAGCGAGTGCAGACAATGGATGGAGACCCTCGATAGTCCCTTGGCCGTCGATATCAAACACGCCGTCATCGAGCGACTGGCTGCCTTGGAGGAGATAGGGCTGGGCTATCTCACCCTCGACCGTGCCATCGGCACGCTCTCCGGCGGCGAGGCGCAACGCTGCAAAATCGCCAAATACATCAACTCGTCGCTCTCCGACGTGATGTACATCCTCGACGAGCCCAGTGTGGGACTGCACAACCACGACCTCTTGCTGATGCAGAACTCCGTGAAGAAACTCAAAGCCCACGGCAACACGGTCATCCTCGTGGAACACCACAAAGAAATGATCAAGATCGCCGACCACATCATCGACATGGGACCCGGCGCTGGCATGGCGGGTGGCCAAATTCTTTTTGAAGGGAGTTATCAGCAACTGCTTCAAAGCCACACCCTTACAGGAGAGCGGCTCAATATTGAGAAACCAATAAAAGCACTGACAAGAACCCCAAAAGAAACCTTCCGTTTGGAAAACGCCTCCCTGCACAACCTCAAAAACATCAGCGTGGAGCTGCCGCTCGGCGTGATGTGCGGCATCGTGGGCGTGGCCGGCTCCGGCAAGAGCTCCATGATGGAATGTTTCCGCAACGCCTATCCCATTCCCGACGACCTCGTTTATATCAGCCAAAAAAACATCGGCATCAGCCTGCGCTCCACCCCTGCCACCTATTTGGAAGTCAGCGATGACATCCGCAAGCTTTTCGCCAAAGAAAACAAGGTGAAAATGGATCTCTTCACCTTCAACGGCAAGGGCGGATGCCCCGTATGCCAAGGCAAAGGAGTGATTGTCAACGACATGGCTTTTATGGACAGCATCGAAACCGTATGTGAAGCCTGCGGAGGACTCCGTTACTCCAACGAGGTGCTTGGGTATCAGGTAAAAGGCATGAACATCGCCCAGGTGATGGACCTCACCGCCAACAAAGCCTGCGAGCTGTTCGAGGGCAGTGTGATCGATGAGAAGCTGCAACCCTTGCGCAAGGTGGGGTTGGGCTATCTCCATCTGAACCAGTCGCTTTCCACCCTCTCGGGAGGCGAGTTGCAACGCATCAAGCTGGCTTCTTTCCTTCGTGACCGAGGCAAGGTCTTCATTTTGGACGAGCCTTCCGACGGCTTGCACCTCAACGACATCGACAACATCCTGAAGCTGTTCGAGGACATGGTGGAGCAGGGAAACACCATCTTCTTGATTGAGCACAACCTGGAAATGATCAAATCGTGCGACTATGTGGTGGAACTCGGTCCCGGCGGTGGCAATCGGGGTGGCGAAGTCATCTTCACCGGCACGCCCAAAGCCATGGCGCAATGCGAGAGCTCCATCACGGGGCCTTATCTCATCTAAAACTGTAGGTTTTTCACCGCATATTTCAGGGTCGGGAGTCACCTAATTATTTTTTTAAGGAGTTTAAAACAAAAAAATCGTATCTTTGTCGTTTTATAAACTAGTGCTAACATCATCCCCCATGAAAACTAAAACACTCTTGTTATTGCTATTCTTTGTGACAGGCGCATTGTCTCATGCGACCGCACAAAATGTCGTTTGCGTGGTGACCACCACCGACAATGTGGAGCATTCCATCGGTCTTTGGGAAGATCACCAGATGTATTTCGACCAAGCCGACAGGCTCGTCATCCAAAACAGTCCCAACGCCAACCATGTTTTCCCCCTCTCCGAAATCCGAAAAGTCGTTTTCACTGAAATCACCGGCACGGAAGAAAGTCATGCCCCGGCACCGTACATCCTTCCCAATCCTTCTTCCAACCATTTCATTATCAGAAACCTCCCTGAGACCTGTCAAGGACAAGTGTTTGCGCTCGACGGACGATTGGTGAAAGCATTCGAAGCCTCGGAAGGATCGGTCATCGATATCAGTGAACTCCCCAAAGGGATGTATCTGCTCCAACTCCAAGGTCAAACCCTTAAACTGATGAAGCTATGAGAAAGTTCGCGTTCCTCCTCTCCCTCATGATGGGTTTCATCAGCCTTCAGGCCCAAGAATACCATATCCAGCTGCACCAGTCGGGTCAAGTGATGTATCAAAACAAAGTGAACGAGATTGAGAACCTGTATATCCAGGGGAGCACCCCTTCCACCCTGTTAATCAATACCAGCACTGACACCAGTTCCTTCCTGCTCAGTGCTTTCGACAGCATCACCTTCGTTTTGCAGGAGCCTCCCCAACCGGGTGATGCCGTCACGGTTACTTATTACGGCAACACCGCCACGGTGGTCAATCCCTATACCGGCCAAGGTGTCGAAGTCAACACCAACGGCGCCGATGTCACGGTCAACTCCACCCTGACGGATGTCAGCTACCTCGTCACCGGCAACACCCCCAATGGCTCATTGACCATCCACAGCAACAGCGCCTACACCCTGACACTTAGCGATTTGAATATAACCAACGCCACCAGTTCCGCCATCAACCTTGCCTCACCAGTGAATGTGGAGCTCTCGTTTGAAGGCACTTGCGTCCTCGCCGACGGCGCCAACAGTGCCATCAACGGCGCTTTGTACGCGGCAGGCAACCTCATCATCGAAGGTGGCGGCATCCTTCAAGTGACCGGCAACGCCAAACACGGCATGTTGGTCGATGGCGACCTCACCATCAACTCAGGTGAAATCAACATCCTCGACACCGACAGCGACGGCATCCATGTCAACGGGAACCTTTCTTGGAATGGCGGTCACCTCTTTATAGCGGCAGCCGGTTCCGACGGACTTGACGTCTCAGGCGACATCCTCATCCAGAGCGGCGACCTCGAAATCAGCACCAACGCCGAGAGTGCCCGAAGCATCAAGGTCTCCGGCATCTTCAACATGGCCGACGGGCACCTTGCCATCAACACCACCGGTGCGGATGGCAAGGGCATGAAGTGCGACAGCACCCTGCGCCTCGTTGGAGGCGTCGTGGAAGTCAACGTCTCCGGCCAAGGCGCCAACGGCATTTCGAGCGACCGGCACATCTCTGTGGAAGGAGCCGAGGTCACCATCGTCTCCGATTCTTACGACGGCAAATGCTTCAAAAGCGACGGCACCTTCTCGATGACGGGAGGAAGCCTGAACCTCACGCACTCCGGCGACCTTTCAAAAGGCATCAAGACCGTGGGCGAAATCAACATCAGCGGCGGCGCCATCACCATCGAAGCCTCAGGAAGCACGGTGCTGGAGACCATCAACAACCAAAACGTGCCAGCTTACTGTTCCGCCATCAAGAGTGACACCGACATCGTCATCAGCGGCGGCACCTTCCACATCACGTTGCCGACCACCAACAAGGGAGGCAAGAGCATCAGCGCCGACGGCAACCTGACCATCAGCGGCGGCGACTTCACCATCGAGACCCACGGCAACGGCGCGGCCTACACGGTCAGCGGCAACACCAAAGACTCCTATACTTCCTCATGTCTGAAAAGCGACGGCAACATGCAGCTACTTGCTGGCACCTTCAACCTCACGAGCACCGGCACTGGTGGCAAGGGCATCAATGCCGGGGGCACGATGACTATCGGGATGGAAGGCGCCTCCAACGACGACCTTCTCCTGAACGTCACCACTTCCGGCGAGCGTATCACCATCACCGCGGGTGGTGGAGGTCCCTGGGGCGGAGGCGACTACGCCAACCCCAAGGCCATCAAGAGCCAAGGTAACCTGACCATCCACAGCGGCGTCCTCCGTGTGAACTGCACCCAAACCCAAAACGAAGGCGGCGAGTGCATCGAGAGCAAGGCCATCCTCACCATCAATGGCGGCGACATCGAAGCCTACTCCAAGAAAGACGACGCCGTGAACGCCTCACAGAGCCTCATCATCAACGGTGGCGTGTATTATGCCCATAGCGATGCCAACGATGGCACCGACGCCAACGGCACCATGCAACTCAACGGAGGATTCAACATCTCCTGCGGTGCCCGCTCCCCCGAGGAAGGCTTCGACTGCGACAACAACCAGTTCAAAATCTCGGGCGGCACCAGCATCGGCACCGGAGGCGGCACCAGCAACCCCACTTCGAGCGTCTGCACCCAGCCCACCTTGAAAATCAACACCCAACCCGGCTACGCTATACAAGTTTTGAAGTCTGACGGCACTGTCATCTGCACTTTCCAGTGTCCCTCCTTCACCGGAGGCGGTGGTGGCTGGGGCAACAGCATGGTAATGCTCTTCACCGACCCCCAACTGCAAACCGGACAATCCTATACCGTGAAATACAACGGCACCATCAGCGGCGGCACCAACACCCACGGCTACTACACCGGCAATGTCACCTACTCGGGAGGGCAATCCACCACGGTCAACGTCAACTCCATGCTCACCACCGTGAGCGCCGGAGGCGGAGGCTGGTAAACTATAAACTGCAAACTGCAAACTAACAACTTACATATCATGATTAGCTATAAAGAATTAGGTCTCGTGAACACCAGAGCGATGTTCGCCAAGGCAGTCGATGGCGGCTATGCCATCCCTGCATTCAACTTCAACAACATGGAACAGCTGCAAGCCATCATCATGGCCGCTGTCGAAACCAAGTCACCCGTCATCCTACAAGTGTCGAAAGGCGCGCGCAATTACGCCAACCAGACCTTGCTGCGCTACATGGCCCAAGGCGCTGTGGAGTATGCCAAGGAGTTGGGTTGCGCCCACCCTGAGATTGTGCTGCATCTCGACCACGGCGACTCGTTTGAACTCTGCAAGTCGTGCATCGACATGGGCTTCTCTTCCGTGATGATTGATGGCTCCGCCCTGCCCTACGACGAGAACGTGGCCGTCACCAAAAAGGTGGTGGAATACGCCCATCAGTTTGACGTGACCGTGGAAGGCGAGCTCGGCGTGCTGGCCGGCGTGGAAGACGAAGTGGCCGCCGAAGAGAGCCATTACACCAAGCCTGAGGAAGTCATCGACTTCGTCACCAAGACCGGTGTGGACAGCCTGGCCATCTCCATCGGCACCTCGCACGGCGCCTACAAGTTCACTCCCGAGCAGTGCACTGTGGATCCTGCCACGGGTCGCCTCGTGCCGCCTCCGTTGGCTTTCGACGTGCTTGAGGCCATCGAGAAGAAACTCCCCGGCTTCCCCATCGTGCTGCACGGCTCCTCATCGGTGCCTCAGGAGGAAGTTGACACCATCAACGCCAATGGTGGCTGCCTGAAAGCCGCCGTGGGCATCCCCGAGGAGCAGCTGCGCAAGGCCGCCAAGAGCGCCGTCTGCAAGATCAACATCGACAGCGACAGCCGTCTGGCCATGACCGCCGCCATCCGCAA
>CACZQL010000057.1 GCA_902783365.1 uncultured Bacteroidia bacterium
AATCTCTCTTAAAAATATCCCTCGTATAAACCTTTTCCTTCACGTCGTCCAAACAGCTGTCGTATCTGTTGGCGATGATGGCCTGGCTTTGGGTCTTGAACTTGGCCAAATCGTTGACCACCAAGCTGCCACAGAAAGTAGTGCCATCTTCCAACGTGGGTTCGTAGATGATCACTTCAGCGCCCTTGGCTTTGATGCGTTTCATGATGCCCTGAATGGCACTCTGACGGAAGTTGTCGCTGTTCGACTTCATCGTTAAGCGGAAAACACCGATAGTTGGAGGTGAGAAGTGAGAGGTGAGAGGTGAGAGTTTTGAATCGTACTGGTTATTCTCAGAATAGTCATAATAACCAGCCATCTTCAGCACCTGGTCGGCGATGAAATCCTTACGGGTGCGGTTACTATCCACGATGGCACGGATCAGATCTTCTGGAACATCCTGGTAGTTGGCCAACAGCTGCTTGGTGTCTTTGGGCAAACAGTAGCCGCCATAGCCAAAGCTTGGATTGTTATAATGCATACCAATACGAGGATCAAGACCGATACCGTTGATGATGGCCATCGTATCGAGACCCTTCACCTCTGCGTAGGTATCTAACTCATTGAAGTAGCTCACCCGAAGAGCAAGATAGGTGTTGGCAAAGAGCTTCACCGCCTCGGCTTCCTTCATTCCCATGAACAACACCGGCACCTCTTGCTTGATGGCCCCTTCCTTCAACAACGAAGCGAACTGATGTGCCTTTTCGGTGAGCCAGTCGATGTCGGTCAGCTGCTTGATGGTTTCATTCTCTTTTTGGAACTCAGCACCTTCCATCATTTTTGGAATGCCAACAATGATACGGCTGGGATAAAGATTGTCATACAAGGCTTTGCTTTCACGTAAAAACTCCGGCGAGAACAACAAGTTGAACTTCTTCACTCCTTTTACGGCATATTTCACATATAAGCCACGGGTGTAACCCACCGGGATGGTGCTTTTAATGACCATCACTGCATCAGGATTCACACTCAAAACGAGGTCGATCACTTCTTCCACATGACTGGTATCGAAAAAATTTTTCTGAGGGTCATAGTTGGTTGGGGCGGCAATCACCACAAACTCGGCGTCTTTGTAAGCGTTGGCTCCATCAAGCGTGGCCGTCAAATCCAACTCCTTTTCAGCCAAATACTTTTCAATGTATTCATCCTGGATAGGCGATTCGCGATGATTAATCATTTCCACCTTTTCAGGAATCACGTCAACAGCCGTGACATGGTTGTGTTGCGCCAGCAACGTGGCGATGCTCAGACCAACATAGCCTGTACCTGCTACTGCGATGTTCATAATGATATTGCTTTTTTCGTTTTCCACTGTCCATTTTCCGATTCCTACAGCTTCGCCCCGTCAGGCACAGAAAGTGATGACAAAGGGCTGAAACAACGGAAGTTAAGGCTTTACACTAAAACCCACTTCTTTTTAAAGTGCAATATTAAGAAAAATAAAGGAATTAACCCTTCAAAAAAATAATATTTTTCGATTTCACATTAGACCATAGCTGAATCCTTTTTCAGAAATCAATGAAAAAGACTATTCTTTTCCATAGTATTCTTCATAGTATTTCTGATAATCTCCACTCGTCACATTATCCAGCCATTCCTGATGATCGAGATACCAACGGACGGTTTTCTCGATGCCCTCCTCGAACTGAAGGCTCGGCTCCCAGCCTAGCTCTCGCTGAAGCTTGGAGGAGTCGATGGCATAACGCAGGTCGTGACCGGCGCGGTCAGTGACGTAGGTGATAAGGTCCATATCCTCCCCTTCTTTACGCCCCAGCAGACGGTCCACGGTGTTGATCAACACTTTAATCAAATCGATGTTTTTCCATTCGTTGAAACCGCCGATATTGTAGGTCTCCCCTACTTTGCCTTCATGAAAGATTAAATCGATGGCGCGGGCATGATCTTCCACATAAAGCCAGTCGCGGACATTCTCGCCTTTCCCATATACCGGCAACGGTTTTCTATGACGGATATTGTTGATAAAGAGCGGAATCAACTTCTCCGGGAACTGGTATGGCCCGTAGTTGTTGCTGCAATTGGTGATGACGGTGGGCAACCCGTAGGTGTCGTGGAAAGCCCGCACAAAATGGTCGCTACTCGCCTTGGAGGCGCTATAGGGACTATGGGGCTGGTATTTCTTGTCTTCTGTGAAAAACTGGTCACCGTAGGCGAGATGGTGTTTCCCACTGGATGCCTTGGTGGTGAACGGGGGTTCAATACCCAAAGGATGGGTCAACTCAAGCGCTCCGTAAACCTCGTCGGTAGAAATATGATAAAACTTGAATGCGGAATGCGGAATGCGGGATGCGGAATATATTTGATTCGCGGCCTGCAAAAGACTCAGCGTGCCCATCACGTTGGTTTGGGCAAAGGTGAACGGATCCTTGATGCTACGATCGACATGACTCTCGGCAGCGAGATGAATGATGCCATCCACATGCTCGTCCTGCATCAGCTGATATACCCCATCGAAGTCACAAATGTCCATCTTGACAAATCGATAATTGGGTTTGTCTTCGATATCCTTCAGGTTGGCAAGATTTCCCGCATAAGTCAGTTTATCTAAGTTGATAATCTTATACTCGGGATAATTGTTCACGAACAGGCGAACCACATGGCTCCCTATAAAACCGGCTCCGCCGGTGATTATAATATTTCTTTTGAAGTTCATATTTGTTTTGTTTTACTGCCCGTCGTCCTTGGGCGTAAATGTATCGGAAGTAATCTCAGATTTACACTCCTCAATGACTCGAAGTAAATACTGTCCATATTGGTTTTTAAGCATAGGTTGAGCCAGGGAGCGCATCTTCTCTTCGGTGATCCAGCCGTGTCGGTAGGCGATACCTTCCAAACAAGCAATCTTCAAACCTTGGCGTTTCTCAATCACTTCGACGAAAGTTGAAGCCTCTGCAAGACTGTCATGGGTGCCTGTATCCAACCATGCATAGCCTCTTCCGAGGGTCTGCACCTTCAACTCACCATTCTTCAAGAACTCTTGGTTCACCGTAGTAATCTCCAACTCGCCACGGGCGGAAGGCTTGATGTGTTTGGCGACCTCGACCACCTTGTTAGGATAGAAATAGAGCCCCACCACGGCATAGTTCGATTTGGGATGTTGGGGTTTCTCCTCGATGCTGAGACAGTTGCCCTGTTTGTCGAACTCCGCCACGCCATAGCGCTCCGGGTCGCTCACCCAATAGCCAAACACCGTGGCTTTGCCGTTCTCCTCCGCATCTTTCACGGCCTTGCGCAGCAATGCGGTGAATCCACTACCATGGAAGATATTGTCGCCCAGCACCAGACAAGCGCAATCGTCACCGATGAACTTCTCCCCGATAATAAACGCTTGGGCCAAGCCATCCGGAGAGGGCTGTTCGGCATACTCGAAATGCACCCCGAAGTCGGACCCATCGCCCAACAGACGCTGGAAACCAGGCAGGTCGTAAGGGGTTGAGATAATGAGAATATCCCTGATTCCCGCCAACATCAAAGCGGAGATAGGATAATAGACCATGGGTTTGTCGTAGATGGGCAAAAGCTGTTTGCTCACCCCCTTGGTGATGGGATATAATCTGGTGCCGGAGCCTCCGGCCAATACGATTCCTTTCATTTTTTTAGAAGTTAGAAGTCAGAAGAAAGAAGTAAGAATACATTTATAATTGGGATTTCCATTTCCTATAGCCGAAGATGGCAATCACCACATAAAGCGCGTAAAGACTGGCCTTGAAGGGGATGCCCTTATAGAAATAAAGGGCACAGGTGACGATGTCAACCACGATCCACACGAACCACTGTTCCAGGTATTTGCGGGCCAAGGCCCAGATGCCGATAATGCTGAAGGCCGTGGTGAAGGCGTCAGCAATAGGAACCCCGGAGTCGGTGAAGGTAACCAGGAGATAATAAATCACCCCCCAGAAAACCAATCCCAACAGCAACCACAACAAGGCGGTACGCTTGGGGAAATGACGGATGGGGAGGTCTTTCTTTTTCTGCTTGTGCAGGGTCCAGGCGATGAAACCATAGACGGTCATGACCAGATAATAAAATTCCATGCCGCAATCGGCATACAGCCCTTTTTGATAATATAGCACGATTCCCAGGGCCTGCATGACGAAGCCAACAACCCACATCCAGACGTTGGCCTTGTATTCCAAAATGATATACGCGAGACCTAAAATCGCCGTTGTTAAATCCAACCAATTCATATCCTAACCATCTGTCACCCTACGGGTGAGCACCTTTCACCTTTCACCTCTCACCTTTATCATAGATCTCGAACCGGCTGTTCTTGCTGATGAACTCGGGGACGGTTTTCTTCATCAGTTTGACCATGTCGGGAATCTGCACGGCTCGGGCCAGGACCACCAACTGGTCAAGCACCTCGTGAACTTCCTGATATTCATATTCGCGCACCTTGGCGATGAGGATACGGTTATGGTTGGTGGGCAGGGTGTTCTCCTTGTTGGAGAGCACTTCCTCGTAGAGCTTCTCACCTGGACGCAGGCCCGTGTAAACAATGTCAATATCCTTCCCCACCTTCAGACCCGCCAAATTAATCATGCGACGCGCCAAGGTGTCAATCTTCACCGACTCACCCATGTCAAACACAAAAATCTGGTTGCCAGTGCTCATAGTAGCCGCCTCCATCACAAGACGACAAGCCTCGGGGATAGTCATAAAGAAACGGGTGATATCGGGATGGGTCACTGTGACAGGACCGCCTGCGGCAATCTGCTCGCGGAACCTTGGAATCACGGAACCATTGGAACCCAGCACGTTGCCAAATCGGGTAGTCACAAAACGGGTCTTTCCCTTGACCTTGCCCTGTTGAACGGCCACACCCAACGACTGCACATAGATCTCGGCCAAACGCTTGGAACAGCCCATAATGTTGGTGGGGTTGACCGCCTTGTCGGTGGAGATCATCACCATTTCTTCTGCGTCGTATTCCAGACATTTGTTCGCCAAGTTGCGCGAGCCGGACACATTGACCAGCACTGCTTCGCAAGGATTCTCTTCCATAAGGGGCACATGCTTGTAAGCCGCCGCATGGAACACAATCTGAGGATGCCAGTCGCGGAATGCATAGTCGAGGCGCTCCGGATGGCGCACATCGCCCACGATGGGCACGAAGTCCAATTGAGGATAACGTTCCTCCAGCTCAAGGCGCAGATTGTGCATAGGGGTCTCCGCATTGTCGAACAGCACCAGCTTCTTGATACCAAAAGTGGCCAACTGTCGGCATAGCTCCGACCCGATGGAACCAGCGGCACCCGTCACCAGCACCACCTTGCCTTTGAAATGGCTGATGATCTCAGTCATCGAGATCTTTATCTCGTCACGACCAAGTAAATCCTCAATCTTCACATCACGCACTCGGTCACGCACCAACTTATTGCCCACCAACTCATCAATGGTGGGGGCAATCAAGGTACGGATGCCATGGCTGTTGCAATACTCCACCAATTCCGTATTCTCTTTTTTTACATCCGCTTCGGAGGCGAAAAGCAGCGAACGCACCGAGAGGTCGTCAACCAAAGCGCCGAACTTCTCCTCTGAATGATAGACATATACAGGATAATCGTTGATTTTCAACCCTTTGTCTTGATTCTCATGGGTCACAAAACCCACCACCTTGTAATGCGTTGAATGCTCCAAACGGGTTACCGCCGCTGCCGATTTGTCGGACGTCCCGTAAACGAGTACCCGCTGACGTTCATAGAGACTTTTCGACCGGCCTTTCACCGTGTCGTGAATCATGAACATCAAAAGGCGGACACAAATGAGCAAGAACAAGCTCAGCAACAGGTCGCTGACCAAGGCCGCCACCACACTGGCGTTGAATACACTCGTCACCGCGACAAGGACCGCCATGACCCCCACTTTGAGTAGTAGGGTAAGGATGAATTTTATCAAATCCCTCAACGAGGTATGCCGCACCACCACACGGTAGCATTTGAACGCCAGCATTCCCGAGAGCATACCCACTACCGAGCCGATCATCCACCAAATGGAGAAAACGCCTTTATAAACAACTGTTGACGAAAAGAAATACAACAAGAGCAACAAGATGGCCGATGTGAGCACAGAAATCACAAAATCCATCACGAAAATCACTTTGGAGTTGACGTGACGATGAAAGTATTTGTCTAAGCTAGGCATGGCGGGGAGGTGAAAGGTGAAAGGTGAAAGGTGAGAGGTGAGAGGTGAAAGGTTAGAGGCGGGAATCGATGATGTCGCGGGGAAGGACTCCCTTGACATCGTAGATAACACCATTTTCTTTCACCAAGTTTTGAATATCAAGTGTTTTAAATGCGTCATGCGACACAGCGAGAATCACGGCATCGTAGCGGTGAGGTGTGAGTGATGAGAGACTGGAAGTGATGCTGATTCCGTATTCCGCAGTCACCTTGTCGGGATTGGCCCAAGGATCATAAACCGTAATGTTGGGAGTGTATTCTTTCAAGGTGTTGTAGATATCAACCACCTTGGTATTGCGGATGTCGGGGCAGTTTTCCTTGAAGGTGATGCCGAGAATCAGGATGTTGGCGTCTTTCACCAGCACGCCTTTCTTGTTCATGCATTTGATGGTCTGGTTGGCCACGTAGGCACCCATGCCATCGTTGAGCCGCCGCGCGGCGCGCATGATGCGTGGCAACACGCCATAGACCTGAGCCTTCTCGATAAGGTAATAGGGATCCACGGAGATGCAATGGCCGCCCACAAGACCGGGACTGAGTTTGATGAAGTTCCATTTTGACGAAGCCGCCTCGATGACATCGTGGGTGTCGATGCCCATGGCGTTGAAAATCTTGGCCAGCTCATTCATGAAAGCGATATTGACATCGCGTTGCGAGTTCTCGATGATTTTGGAAGCCTCGGCCACCCGGATGCTCGGTGCCTTGTGGGTACCGTTGACCAGCACACTATTATACACCGCATCCACGTAGTCGGCGATCTCGGGGGTGGATCCGGAGGTCACTTTTTTGATTTTCTCGACCGTATGGAGCTTGTCGCCCGGGTTGATACGCTCGGGGCTGTAGCCTGCAAAGAAGTCCACATTGAACTTCAATCCAGAGACACGTTCCACCACGGGAAGGCACTCTTCCTCTGTAACGCCGGGGTAAACCGTTGACTCATAGACCACCACATCCCCTTTGGAAATCACCTTGCCGACGGTCTCGGAGGCTTTGACCAAGGGAGTCAGGTCGGGACGGTTGTTCACATCGACGGGCGTGGGTACTGCGACCACATAAAAATTGCATTCACGTACCTCGTTGAGGTCGGTAGTGCAGCGGAAGCCATGGTTATGGATGGCATCCTGCAAGAGTTGGTCGTCCACCTCAAGGGTCGCGTCATGTCCCTGCATTAAGTTATTGACACGGTTTTGATTCAAGTCGAAGCCAATCGTAGGGTACTTGGTGGAGAACAGCCTTGCCAGCGGAAGACCCACGTAGCCAAGTCCCACCACACAGATTCTAGTATCTTTCATAGTAGTTTGAATTGTTCGTTCTAAAATTGCAAAAGCTTCGCTCCCTGAGTCCCATGAAATCCTAGCAAACAAATAGGAATCAACCACATAGGCTCAGAAAGCAACAGACAAACTTAATCTGCAAAGGTAATGTTTTTTTTGTTGATATTACAAAACCCGTCAGTAATTTGTCGAAATATTTTATTTTTGCCGAAAAATTACACGAAATGGAGTATTCGAGCCTGCTTTTGGAGAACGCCGTAGGAGCCTTGGCAAGGCTGCCCGGCATCGGCAACAAGACGGCGTTGCGGCTTGCCCTGCACCTATTAAAAGAAGATGCTTTGGAGACCGAACAGATTGCGGATGCCTTGCTGAAGATGCGCCGCAACATCGTGCTTTGCGAGCGATGCCACAACATTTCGGACACCAAGATCTGCAGCATCTGCTCCAATCCAAGGCGCGATGAAAACACCTTATGCGTGGTAGCCGACATGCGGGATGTGCTTGCCATCGAGCACACCGCCTCTTACAATGGGTTGTACCATGTGTTGGGCGGGGTCATCAGTCCGATTGAAGGGGTCTCCCCCAACGACTTGCGCATCGCGGAGCTGGTGGAAAGGACCAAAAAGGAGGATATCAAGGAGATCATCCTTGCCCTTCCAGCCACCATCGAAGGCGACACCACCAACTTCTATATTTACAGGCAACTGGGCGACTTCAAGGGCAAAGTCACCGTCATCGCCAAAGGCATCGCCGTGGGCGACACCCTCGAATATGTCGATGAAATCACCCTCGGAAGAGCCATCCAGAACCGAAGAAAATTTGATTAATTGAAAATTGAGAATTCAGAATTTAGAGGGAGCTACCCCAAATCCCTCTAAATTCTACATTCCAAATTCTAAATTATTACTATCTTTGCAGCCTAAAGAAAAAGAAAGGTGTTTACTGACGACGATAATCAATGGGAAGAAGAAGATGACGACCTCACGGGAGAAGCCGTGGCCCGTTTTGAGGAAATGCTTGAAAGCCAAAATCCTTCGTATTTCGACGTGGAGGAATTTGAGCTGATTATTGACTATTACATGCAGGAAAACGACCTGAAGAAATCGCGCAAGGCCGTGGAAACCGCTTTAGAGCAACACCCTGAAGACTTCTGCATCAACGTCAAGGTAGCACGTCAGTATCTCCTTGAAAACCAACCCGAAAAAGCCAGCGAAATCCTCGAAAAACTGGGTACTTCCAACGACGATCCCGACTACCACCTCACTTTGGGTTCCTGCTATGCCGCATTGGGCGACCATGAGAAGGCCATAGACATTTACAAGGACGCCTTGGACTATTTCTATGACGATGAAAAGACGGAGCTATACCATGCCATCGGAATTGAATACCAATGCCTTAACTCCTTCGACCAAGCCATCGAGTACCTGAAACTCGCCATTGACGCGCCCAAAGACGGTTCCAGCTATCTCAACCCTTTCGTCGATCTCATCCAATGCTACTCCAGCTCTGGAAAAGACGAAGAAGGCATCGCCTATTTCAAAGAGCGCATTGAGAACGACCCGCACGACGCGGAGGCATGGTCGGCAGTGGCCGACTTGTACCGCAGACAGGACATGCTTGAAGAGGCCATCGACCACTACGAATACGCACTTGCCATCGACCCCACCCTGATTTGGGCCAACATGCAACTCGCCAACTGCTACTATGACTTGCAACGCTACAAAGAGGCCATCGACTCGCTCCAAGAAGCCGTGGCCAACCATGTGGACACCGCACTCATCCATGCATCACTTGGCGACTGCTACTATCAATTGCACAAATACTTCGATGCCAAAGACGAATACAACAAAGCCTTGAAATGCAACGAATTCCTTACTGAGGCATGGAGCGGATTAGGCTATATTTATAGCGATTTAGGTGACAGCCAAACCGCCATCCAGTATTTCAACAAGGCCTACGAGCTGGAGCCTTTCAACGACGACCATCTCTACAACCTCGCCGCTGAATACCGCAAAGTCAACCAACTGGACAAAGCTCTGTCGTTCCTGCTTGACATAGAGAAACACCAACCGTCAGACCCTGACCTGTATTTCTTCCTGTCGGACCTTCTGGCAGAGATGAACCGCATGGACGAGGCGCTCTGCTACCTGAAAATTGGTCTCCAACGCACGGACAAAGCCCCCTGTCTGCTGTACCTCATGGCCTATCTACTCCTCGAATGCAACGAGCGTCAAACCGCCCTGTATTACTTGGAGGAAGCCCTTCAAGCCGATCCCGATGGCGGACCGGAGTTTGTGGAATACAATCCAGAAATGCTCCTTAAAGACCTGGAAATCATGGAAATGATAGGAAAACGAAAAACAGGGAACGGAGAACGGAAAACGGAAAACTAAAAAGTATTATATGAAGAATTATTTATATGTGCTATTAATATCGATGATTCCGCTGATTGAATTGCGCGGTGCCATCCCTGTAGCCTACGGCATCCACGAGGTGCATCCTGAATTCAGCTTGCCCATCGCCTACATGGTAATCGCCATCGGAAACATGATTCCCGTGCCTTTCATCTATTTCTTCGCCAGAAAAGTGCTGGAGTGGGGTAAAGACAAACGTTATATCGGGAAGTTTTTCACCTGGTGCCTCCAAAAAGGCGAGAAAGGCGGACAGAAGCTGCAAGAGAAAGCCGGTCGCGGTTTGTATGTGGCCCTGTTGCTCTTTGTGGGCATTCCCCTGCCTGGCACAGGCGCCTGGACAGGCACCCTCGCAGCCAGTTTCCTCGACATGGACTTCAAGAAAAGTATCATTGCCGTAGTCGGTGGCGTGGTTTTGGCCGCCGTCATCGTCGGGGTGGTCTGCACCCTCGGCTTCGGCGCCATATTCGGTATTGGCGGATGAAAACATTTGGTTTAATCGGGCATCCCCTTGGACATTCGTTCTCGAAAGGCTATTTCAACGAACGCTTTGAACGAGAAGGATTGGATTGCCACTATGAGAATTACGACATCGAGACTATCGCCCTCATCGACCCACTTTTGAAGGCCCATCCCGACCTCAAAGGTTTCAACGTGACGGCTCCCTACAAGGAAGCCATCCTCCCCTACCTGATTGGTTATGAGGAATCTGTTTCGGACATCAAAGCGGTGAATACTGTCAAAGTGCTGGAAGCAGGCATGATGCTCGGGTTCAACACGGATGTCATCGGATTTGAAGCCTTGCTTGATGAGAGTGGTTTCAAAGGACAAACCGCCTTGGTTTTTGGAACTGGTGGAGCCTCAAAAGCGGTGCAATACGTTTTGAGAAAGAAAGGCATCACTTTCCAGCTCGTAAGCCGTGACACTCAAAAAGGCAACATCACCTACCAAACCCTAACCCCTGAAATCATCAAGACTACCCCTCTCCTTATTAATACAACCCCATTGGGAACCTTCCCGCTTGTGGACGAGGCACCGCCCATCCCTTACGAAGCCATCACCAACACCCACACATTGATCGATTTGGTCTATAATCCGGAAGAGACCCTGTTTCTCCTTCAAGGAAAACGACATGGTGCCTTGACATTCAATGGCTTGACCATGCTCCATGCGCAAGCCGAGGCCTCATGGCAAATCTGGAATGAAGAGACTCTTTTAAAATAAATATCTATTGCTTGTTCTATTTTTCTATTATTTTTGCAACCAAACAAACACCTTTTTATTTATGCCAGAAATTAGTCGCTTTTATGGTATCATCATAAAGATGTTCTTTAAGCCTAAAGAACATGAGCCAGCGCATATTCACGCCATATATAACGAATACGTTGGCATCTTTGACATTAAGTCTTTCGAAATGACAGAAGGCGATTTACCTACGAAAGCCCAACAGCTTGTTAAAGAGTGGCTGGAAATACACTATGAAGAACTAATGGTCATGTGGAATTCACAAAAAATGGGAAAGATTGATCCGTTATGATACCTAGAATTAAAAGCTTCGAGACCAATGACAATTGGAAATTAACCATAGTTTTCGATGATGGTCTTTGTGTGTCATACGATGTAAAAAATGACATCGACAACATTGATGACTTCAAAACTTTGATTTCGGATACTAATCTTTGGAATATGGCCCAGTTAGACACAAGTCGCACATGTATTTATTGGAATGACCGAATAGACTTGCCAAGTGACATTTTATATGAATATGGAGTTCCCTTGTCCCAAAACTATAAATGATCATGAAAAGCGACAATAACTTTAGCACTCAGATCGCCCAGGAACTACACCTGGCGAGTTTTCACGTGGAAAATGTCATCCGTTTGTTGGATGAAGGCGCCACCATCCCTTTCATCGCACGCTATCGCAAAGAGATGACGGGAACCATGAACGAAGAAAACGTGGCAGCGGTGCAGAAACGCCTTGAACAACTCACCGAATTGCAAAAACGGAAGGAAAGTGTCATCGCGTCCATCAAGGAGCAGGACAAGCTCACCGATGAACTGGAACAGAAAATCCTGAACGCCAATACATTGCAAGAAGTTGAGGATCTGTATCTCCCCTACAAGCCTAAGAGGCGCACCCGGGCCGTCATCGCGCGGGAAAAAGGGTTGGAACCGCTCGCCGCACAAATCATGGCGCAAAACCTCGACGACCTCGACAAGGTTGCCAAACGCTATATTAATAAAGAAAAAGAGGTCAACACTGTGGAGGAAGCCCTGCAAGGGGCCAAAGACATCATGGCCGAGTGGGTCTCGGAGAACATCAACGGGCGCAACCGCATCCGCAAAATTTATCACCTGCAAGGAGTCATCCACTCCTCCGTGGCCAAAGACAAGGAAGAGGAAGGCAAGACCTATCAGCAGTATTTCGACTGGAGTGAGCCCATCGGCAACGCCCCTTCGCACCGGGTGCTGGCCCTGTTCAGAGCCGAAGAGGAAGGCGTGCTGAAAGTGAAGATCGATGTGGACGACGATTTCGTACTGAACTCTTTGGACGACATCTTCCTGAAAAACGACAATGCTTCCACCGCTTTGGTGCAGGACGCCATCGACGATTCCTGGAAACGGTTGTTGAAACCCTCTATTGAGACCGAGATCCGGAACTTCTACAAAGAAAAAGCCGACGAGACCGCCATCAAAGTGTTTGCCGAGAACCTAAAGCAACTTCTGCTGGCACCCCCCATGGGCCAGAAACGGGTACTGGCCATCGACCCGGGGTTCCGCACTGGATGCAAGGTGGTGGTACTCAGCGAGACCGGTGCCTTGTTGCACAACGAGACCATTTATCCGCACCCGCCCAAATCGGAAGTGGCTGCCGCCATGCGTAAGATAAAGAGCCTCGTGGACGCTTACCGCATCAAAGTCATCGCCATCGGCAACGGCACGGCGGGACGCGAGACGGAGGATTTCATCCGGAGCATCAAATTCGACCGCGACCTCACCGCCGTCATGGTGAGCGAAAGCGGCGCCTCGGTTTATTCCGCCTCCAAAATCGCCCGCGACGAGTTCCCCGATTATGACATCACCGTGCGCGGCGCCGTGAGCATCGGACGCCGGCTCATGGACCCGCTGGCCGAGTTGGTGAAAATCGACCCCAAGTCCATCGGCGTGGGCCAATACCAGCACGACGTGGATCAAAAAAAGCTCGGCGAGAGCCTCGACCAAACCGTCATGAGCTGCGTGAACGCCGTAGGTGTGGAACTCAACACCGCCAGCCAACAACTCCTCTCCTACGTGAGCGGCGTGGGACCCGCCCTGGCCAACAACATCATCCAATACCGCGAGGAACACGGAGGGTTCAAGAGCCGAAGACAGCTTCATGAGGTGCCTCGACTTGGCGACAAAGCCTTCGAACAATGTGCCGGATTCCTGCGCATCCACGGCGGCGACAACCCCTTGGACCAGAGTGCCGTACACCCTGAGAGCTACCACATCGTGGAAAAGATGGCCAAACGTTTGGATGTGAAGGTTGGGAACCTCATCGGCAACAAGGAACTCATCGCCAAAATCAAACCCGAGGAGTTTGTGGAACAGGACTTTGGTCTGGAGACCATCACCGACATCCTCAAAGAGTTGGAGAAACCCGGTCGCGACCCGAGAAGCAAATTCGAGGCCTTCGAGTTCGACAAGACCATCCGCAGCATCGACGACCTCAGAGTCGGCATGGTGCTCAATGGCCTGGTCACCAACATCACCGCCTTCGGAGCCTTCGTAGATATCGGTGTGCACCAGGACGGGCTGGTTCACATCAGCCAGATCACCGACCGATACATCAAGGATCCCAATGAGGTGCTCAAGCTGAACCAGAAAGTGAAAGTCATTGTCACTGCCGTGGACACCGACCGCAAACGCATCTCCCTGTCGATGCGGAACATCCCCTCGAAAAACTAACGGAATCATACTATTTGAAGCTTTTTTCCGTTATAGGAATAATTATTTTTTGCGAGTATGAAAAACATCAGACTTTATTTGAGCATCGCCATGGTGGCTGTGATTTGCACCTTCGGTTCAAATTGTTGGGCACAAATCATTAAAGGTGAGGTTTTTGCGGGCGGTAGTGTATCTCAGGTGGACGGAGACTTTTGTTACGGATACCATCGAGTCAACCCTCAAGTGGGGGCTGGAGCCCTGGTACCCCTCACCAATTGGCTGGACGTGGCCTTGGAGGTGATGTACAATCCCAAAGGTGCCCTGAAGAAGGATTCCATCGTGTATAACAGCTCGTTCAACGGGAGATATGATCTGAAGCTCGACTACGTTGAAGTCCCCGTGATGTTTTACTTTACCGACAAAGGCCGTTACACCGTGGGTCTCGGAGCCGCTTTCGGACGCTTGGTAGGTTTCTCCGAAAAAGTTCACGGAATAGAGAGCGACACCCGCATCGGCGACGGTAAGCTCCGTTGGAAAGACGGCATTGCGCACGAAGACATGGACCTGGGTTACATCAGAAACCAAGACGACTTGAACAACCCTGCTTTTTATGACAGCACCGGACAGCTATTGATTCAAAACTCCAACAGCTACAAGAAAAACGATTTCAGTGTATGTGCCGATTTGCGCATCCGAATCTGGGAAGGCCTTCATGCCCAAATCAGGTATCAATATTCCTTCATACCCATCCGCACCTGCCTCTACACCTCCAATGCGGGAGGCAATCCCATCAAATTGCAAAAGAACAACCAAATCGCCTTGCGACTCACCTATATCTTCGGTGAAGACCGCTCAAAACTGAATAAGATTATTCAGAAAGAAGAAAGAAGTAAGAAGTAAGAAGAAGTTCGCTTCAAATTCTTACTTCTTACTTCTTTCTTCTTACTTCTTATTTCTTCACAATCGCTCTCCCCAGAATAAGATAGGTTCCTGGGGCAAGTGAGGAGAGGTCAACAGGGTTTTCCGCACTGGTCAGGACCAATTGACCTTGAAGGGTATAAACCTTGATGGGCATCGCCAAATGAGTCGCCGAAGTATCAGCAGGCAGTTTTACCCATACCCACTGATGCGTGGGATTCGGATAAACGATACAGGACTCCTCTATTTCGTCCACGCCTTCAACATGTTGAAAATTAGCCACCAACGTGCGATCACCCGTCACTGTGAAAGTATAGGAAGGCTCGGTGGACACCACAGTTCCATTTTCGGTCCAATTCAAGAATGTATAGTGTGAAACGGGAGCTGCAAACACCTCGCATTCCGTTCCTTCGAGATAAGCACCCCCGCCAACCGCATAGCCGCCCTCAGGAGGATTGGCCGACACCGAAATAAGGTAATTGTTGGGGTTGATATCAAAAACGGCTTTGAACGCACGGTGGGAGGTTACCACGAACGAGAAAGACAAGTCGTTGGAAACCACACCATCGTTTTCAATCCAATGCCGGAAAGTGAAGCCCTCGTTAGGGGTCACCGATAGATGGCAGGTCTCCCCTTCGAGATAAGTGCCAGCGCCCTCGATGACACCCCCCTCTTGAGGATCCGCATCGGCAGTGACCACAAACCAATGCTGGACAAAACAAGCCGTCAAGTCATGATCCTCATGGACCACAAACGAGTAAGCGGGCGACTGCGACACCACCACATCCCCCTCTTTCCAACAGTCGAAGTAATAAGAGGCGTTGGGATTGGCCGTCACCGTGCAGGTCTCCCCCGCCTGATACACACCTGCCCCGGTCACGCTGCCGCCTACAAGAGGATCGGCTGCCACAGAGACATTGAAGCTCAAAGTACCAAAAAAGGCCTTGAAATCGAGATCGGCCAAGGCGTTAAACGAATAGGAAGGACTCGTGGTAAGAAAAGCCCCGTTCAAATGCCACTCCACGAAATTGCCACCTTCGGCGGGCGTAGCCGTGACGGTACAAGGAGTTCCGCAAGGCACAGTGCCTCCGCCCGTCACCGTTCCACCCTCGGGAGGGTCGGCCACGACATTGACCGCACAAGAGCCTCCCGCAAAAGAGAACACGTATGGATTGAGCACCGAACCGACGATGGCGTTGCTATGGAAAGTAATCTCATTCTCACAATCCAACACCAATTCTCGTTCCGAGAGATGGTCGTACAACTGGAAGGTGAAATCATCTCCATTTTCGCCATAGAGGGTCATAAAGAGCAGATAGCGATCGAGGGTTTCCTCATATTGCAACATCATGCTCCCCCGGCACTCATCGTCATAAAAAGCGCCTATCTCAAGGAACTCGTTGGTTTGCTCAAAACCGTTCACCTCGATGACAGCTACGACATTCATGTTGGTGGGAAATTGATAAGGGTTTGGAACCCAATGGTTTTGGGCGTTTCCCGCAAGAACAGCCACCATCCAAACCATCATGGTAAAGAGATACTTTTTCATCATGCTAAGTTTTGTTATGTGTTTTGTCAGAATCATTCTACCTAATCATACCAGCCTTCATTATCCCAAATAGAAATCTTTCACAAAATCGTAATAAGCATCGGTAAACCTCCCATCCGTATGCCGCAAAACCAAGGTGGACGCTTCCTTCTGTTCAGGCTTCCCGAAAGCAAGTTCAAGATTGACCCTATTAACATCCAGATTTTCTATAGGTATAATGTTAAGAATTTTATATATATATAAATTATTATTATTCGCAATAGAAAGAAATTCTTTTGACTCCCTTTCAGGAAGCACAAGAACGAAACGGCCATCGGGTTTGAGGATGTTTCTCACCGAGGCAATCAAATCATTGAATGACAAGGAAGTTTCGGAATGTCTTGCCAGGCTTTTCCTATCAGCCTCACTTTTAGAGGACTTGAAAAAGAAAGGAGGGTTAGAAATCACGAGGTCGTATTTCCTGCCGAACCCGAAACAACGCACATCGGCATGATAGGCCGAAAGCTTGTCGCGCCAGCGTGAGGCCTCAAAGTTGCCAGCGGCCTCGTAAACAGAGGGTTCATCAATATCGACCGCATCGATTTTCGTGGCCCCTTTTTGGGCTGCCATCAAAGAGAGGACTCCGCATCCCGTGCCAATGTCCAGCACCACATCCGTAGGTTTCACCCTCATCCAAGCACCCAACAGCACCGAATCGGTCCCCACCTTCATGGTGGACTGATCATGATAGAGACTGAAGTGCTTGAAGTGGAAACGACGCATTGGCAGTTGGCAGTTGGCAGTTGGCAGTTGATAGTTAGGAGAGATACATATCAATGAGGCCGTCGGGAGATTTTACGTACAGTTTTTTCCCTTTACGGTCAACTTTTTGGATAACCTGTTCCAGGATGGGAATAAGAATCTCCTTATTGTCCTTATAAACCTGGATGATGGCTTGAGTGGGATATTCAAGGATATCGGTAATGGGTCCCAACTCCCCCTTCTCCGCATCGATGAGGGTGAAGCCCTTCACTTCGTGGAAGTAAAACTGCTTGCCAGTGAGCTTGGGCAGCAGTTCCATGGGCAGATACACATCCTTGCCAGTGAGGGCTGATGCTGCTTCCACTGAATGGATATCCTGAACGGACACAAAGAACTTGTCGCCGCTAACGATGAGTTTCTCAACAAAGAATGGAGTCAGCACCTTGTTGATTTCCAGCAAGAAATACTTCAATTCGCTGTAGGCGGAGGGATCGTCCACATCCAATTTGATGGTCACTTCCCCTTTGATGCCATGGGTTTTGGCCACACGGCCGATATAAAAACAGTCTTCCTTGTTCATTTTTTCAATTATTCACCTGCAAAAATAAGAGAATTTTCTAATTTTGCGACCAAATATCACAAGATGCACGATTTTCTGGATTTGTTTTTGGATGTATTGAGAAACAGTGTATTGATTACTGGTTTGGTAATCATCATGATGCTGATGATCGAATACATCAACATCCATTCGGGAGGGAAATGGTTCAACAAGCTGAAAAGCCACCGCTTCGGGCAGGTCGTGTTGGGAGCGGGATTAGGCATCATCCCCGGCTGCATGGGTGGTTTTGCCGCGGTGTCGATGTACTCGCACAAGCTGCTGAGTTTCGGGGCTTTGATTGCCATGATGATTGCCTCATCGGGCGACGAGGCTTTTGTGATGCTGGCCATGATTCCCAAAGAGGCCCTGTTGCTGTGCCTGATATTGTTCGGCGTGGCTGTCTTGGCCGGTTGGATTGTCGATCTCCTCTCCAAGAAAAACAATGTCCTTCCCATGGGATGCAATGAAGAGTTCAAGATTCATGAGGAGGAACGGCATGAGGGCACGGACCCTGAGAAAGCGGGACTGAAGAACCTGCGTCATGCCAGTGCCGAACGCATCGCCTTGTTGTTAGGTGTGCTGCTGTTCATTGGCGCTTTGGCCTTCGGGCTGCTGGAGCATGAGCACGAACACGAGCATGAGGCCGCTTCCCATGTGAATATCTTCGACGAATACTGGATGAACTTGTTTTTCGCCGTTGTCAGCCTTATCGTGGTTTGGTTTATCGCCACGGCCAAGGAACACATCATCAAGGAACACCTATGGGAGCATATCATCCGCAAGCATTTTCTCTCCATCTTCCTGTGGACACTCGGATCGCTGCTGGTGATTGAGGTCGGGCTACACTATCTCGACATGGGATCGTGGATCAACTCCAACATCCCGTGGATGATTCTGTTGGCAGTATTAATAGGTATCATTCCCGAATCGGGTCCGCATTTGCTATTTGTGACCTTGTTCGCAACCGGCATGACGCCTTTCAGCGTGTTGCTGGCCAGCTCCATCTCGCAGGACGGGCACGCCTCCCTCCCACTGCTTGCCGAAAGCAAAATCAGTTTTTTGAAAGCCAAGGTGGTCAACATCTTGGTCGCTGCCATTATCGGATACAGTTGTTATTTTATCGGTTTTTAAAATTCATCGACCATGAAAATCATTCTCTCCACCGACTTCAGCAAAGAAAACCAGATGCTGATTCCTTACGCCCTCGACCTCTTAAAACCGACGGGAGGAACCATTGTGTTGTTTCACGCCTACATGGACTATTACGACGTGACTGACGCCAAGAGTCATGCGGAGAAATCGATGAAACAAAGCATTGAGTATCTGAACAATGAGATTGCCAAGTTGGCGTTGAAAAACATCGAGATCATTCCTAAGCTCATGGACGGCTATCCCGAGCAGCAGCTGTTGCATCTGACTCGGGAGCTACAGCCCGACTTGGTGCTGATGGGCACACGAGGCCGTGGCCGGAAACGTTTCTTGGAGGGTAGCATGTCGAAAAGCCTGATGAGCAAGTCGCCCGTACCATTGCTTTCGATCCATGAGGAATACCAATACAAGCCCAACAACGAAGTGCTTTATGTAACCAACTTTGACAAGACCGATGCCAATTCCATTGCCAGAGTGTTTCAAATTTTGAAGCCTTACAAACTACATCTTCATGTCATCAATTTCATTATGGACGGTGAGCCTTCCAAAGCAGCCAAACAGATGAAGGAGCTTGAGGAAACGTTGAAGTACATGAATCTCAACGGCGAACTATGCTTCAAGCTGATTTACAACAGCAATCCCCGCGATGGCATGAAAGCCTATTGTGAGGAAAACAACATCAGCCTGGCCGCATTCATCCCGCATCGTCGCCATTTCTGGGACATCTTTTTCCGCGACAAGGTGACGAAGAACGACTTCTTCGACCTGCGGATCCCCTTGCTGACCTTTCATCATTGAGGGGGAGTTGGCAGTTAGCAGTTAGCAGTTGGCAATTTGCAGTTGGAAGTTGGAAGTTTTTTATTATCTTTGCCGCGTCAATTAGGGGTGCCTTATCCTTCGGGATTGAAAGACAGGCTGAGATCATACCCTCTTACCTGATCCGGGTAATGCCGGCGTAGGGATCTGGATAGATTCACCACATTCCCCTTTGCATTTATTAATCTTTAACAGTTCATTAAATGAAAAGGATTTTTATTGGTATCGCAGCATGCATGTTCGCTGCAAGTTTGAATGCACAAAATGAAAAAGTAAGCATCGACACCTCCCATTTCGAGGTGTTGCAAGAAGTGGTTGTCAGCGGTACGAAGGTGCAGAAAAATGCTCCCTTCGCGGTAACGAACCTCGAAAAAACGGAGCTGAACGAGTTTTCAAAAACCGGTCAAGAGCTTCCCTTCCTGTTCGCAAGGACCCCTGGCATCATCGCCTGGAGTGAAAACGGTGTCGGTACCGGCACTAGCTACATGCGCATCCGTGGCGCTGGTGACTCGCGCATCAATGTCACCCTCGACGGTGTGGCGTTGAACTCGCCCGAAGACCAATGCGTATTCTGGGCCAACATGAACAGCTACGGCTCGCTGCTCGGCAACGTGCAGATCCAGCGCGGCGTGGGAACCTCCACCAACGGCGATGGTGCTTTCGGCGGCACCGTGGCGCTCTCATCCGCTACCCCTTCCCTAGTTCCAAGTGCCGAAATCACAGGCTCCTACGGCTCGTTCAACACCCTGAACTTTGGCGCCAAGGCCTCCAGCGGCCTCCTTTGGAATCACTTCATTATCGATGGTGCCTACCACGAGACCCACACCGACGGCTTTATCCACGGCACCTCGGGACGCAGCGGCAGCTACTACGGAGGCCTCTCATGGATAGGGAACAACTTCGTGATCCGTTATAAAAACATCGGCAACTTCGAAAAGACTGGCCAAGCCTGGAACGGGGTCACCGCAGGCGACAACGACCTCAGCCTCATGGACGGCACCTACGGCATGAACACCGGCATCAAGACCTACGAAGACCTATACAAGGTCGGCCTCGGACAGTATAACTCACTCTACGAGTACCTGGTCTATGACGAAAACGGCGACTTCCTCAAAGACGAAAACGGCCATTATGTCACTGAACGCTACCAAATTAAAGACGGCAGCTATTGGGACAAGACCACCGACAACTTCTGGCAAGACCATAACATCCTCTCAGTAGCCTGGAACTTCAATGAACGGTGGACTTCCTCGGCCACACTGCACTACACCTACGGCTATGGCTATTATGAGGAGTTCCGCCCCAACAACAAGCTCTCGAAATTCGGCATGACCTACATGTACCCCGACAGCACCATCGTGAAAAGAACCGATTTCGTTCGCAAAAAGGGTCTCACCCAGCATACCTACGGCCTTGTTTGGAACACCAACTATAAAAATGAACAATGGGATGTCATCGGTGGCATCTCCCTCCAAAATTTCGAAGGCAACCACTTCGGCTACGTCAATTACATCGCCAACGAAGATGTGGCCAACAAGTATCTCGCTGAAGGCGACTACAAATATTACGACTCCGATGCCAGCAAGCTCGACGGAAACGTCTTCGTCAAAGCAGCCTACAACTTCGCCAAAAACTGGACCGTCTTCGGCGACCTGCAATTCCGTTACGTGGATTACAAAACCAATGGCATCAACGACAAGTTCTATGACGATGAAAGCGGGTACTACAACCAACCGCTCGACATCCATGAGACCTACCCCTTCTTCAATCCGAAAGGCGGACTGTCGTGGCACAAAGGAGACCATCACATTTACGGTTCAGTAGCCATGAGTCACCGCGAGCCCGAACGCAACAACTTCACCGACAACGGCTCCTATCCTTTCCCGAAGCCAGAACAACTCATCGATTACGAATTGGGTTATAACTACAACGGAAACATCTGGCAATCAGGAATCAACCTCTATTATATGGACTACAACGACCAGTTTGTGCAGACGGGCGAAGTGAGCGACATCGGCGAAGCCCTAACCACCAATATCAAAGATTCCTATCGTATGGGTGTTGAACTGCAGGCCGGAGTACACGCCACAAAATGGTTAACGATTGAAGGAAACGCCGCCCTAAGCCAAAACAAGATTAAAGACTTCGACGAAGTGGTCGAGGACTGGGACAACGGCAGCACCACCATCCACTACAACAACTCCACTTTGGCCTTCTCCCCCTCCACCATCCTAAACGGCTTCATCACCTTCCATCACAAAGGCTTTGAGGCTGTGTGGCATACCAACTACATTTCAAGAATGTATCTCGACAACACTGAGAACACCGACCGTTCCCTGCCCGGACATTCCACCTCCAACATCAGTCTTGGCTATACCTTCAGACCGAATAAGGTGGTGAAAGAAGCGGTGTTCAAAGTTAACTTCAGCAACATTTTCAACAAACGCTATGCCGCCAGCGGCTGGGTCTATTCCGCCATCTGCGACAGCTACGGCCATCCCAACGACAACCGTTACTACCAAATCGGATACATCCCGATGGCTGGATTCACCGTCATGGGCAACCTCTCCATCCACTTTTAACGGCGAATTATTAAAGTCGGTGGATTATTAAGTCGGCGAATTAAGCGAATTAAGCGAAAACTCCATGAAATTCGCTTAATTCGCTTAATTCGCCGACTAAATCATTTCGTTTAATTCGCTTAATTCGCCGAAAAAAAAATCTTCGCCGATCAGTGAGTGGCGGGGAGGAAGCTGTAGTTTTTGCCGAGGTCAAGATGTTCTTGGAGGAAGTTGTCGGGATAGGCCACCGTGTAATCGATTACTTTGCCGTCTTTCTCCACGGGAGTGATGACGGGGTTGATGAATCCACCGTAAGGTTTGAGACCCAGGGCATTATAACGGTCTTTCACTTCTTTGTGAAGATCTTGATCTACCTTCACAGCATATTGCTCGACCAATGCTTTGCCGGCAGCATAGTCGCCTTCGCTCTTGATACGTTGCACTTCGGCCAGCAATTCGCCGAACAAGCCGCGAAGGGCCTCGAAGTCGTTGATGACAAAATAAGTCTTGCCATTTTCCACCTTCTTTTCGATTACGTTATTATCCTTGCCATGCTCATAGCACCATTCGGCGATGAGTTTGCGGTTTTGCATGTGCGATTCGGTGACATCTTTGCCTAGCTCCACACGAGCGAGCTGGGTCATCATGCCGTTACGAATGTAGCCGCAGTATTCCGCTTTATAGGCTTCCATGTCGGGCAGCACTTGGAGTTCCACCATCTTGGGGTCGGCCAGGTAGTACAAGCCAAACAGGTCGGCGCGGGCCTCTTCGAGGGTAGAGCTGAACTCCTTCAAGGCACCAGGTTGGGTGGTTGGCAACAGTTTGCCGGAGCCATGGCCGAGGCATTCATGCAATGTGGTATGCACGATATCGGTTTCGGAAGCATATTTTTTGCACAGATCAATTTCCTCTTGGGAATAGGCGAATTCAGCAAGGGCGCTCTTGGGGCATTCGTCGGCGGCCTTGTCGTAAGCAATCATCAAGTTGGTGATGGTCACCGATTTAGAGCCATAGTCCTTGCGAATCCAGTCCGCGTTAGGCAAGTTGATGCCAATCGGAGGAGAGGGGAAGCATTCGCCGCCCAAGGTGGTAACATTGATACTCTTGGCAGAGACCCCTTTACACTTTTCTTTTTTAAAGCGGGCATCCACGGGAGAGTGGTCTTCAAACCATTGCGCGTTCTCGCTGATGACATTAGAACGTTTGGTAGCTTCCAGATCTTTGAAATTCACGTTGGCTTCCCAGGTAGCTTTCATGCCCATCGGGTCAGCATAATCCTCGATGAAACCGTTCACATAGTCGATGAGAGAAAGCGAATCCTGAACCCAGAGGATATTGTATTCATCCCAAGTCTTGAGGTTACCTGTGGTATAATAATCGATAAGTTTCTGTGTATAAGCGCGTTGAATATCATTTTCAGCATATTCGTTGGCTTTGTTGAGCCATCCGATGATCGCTTGGATAGCGGGGCCGAACAAACCGTCGGCTTTATAGACATCTTCATAGATGTTGCCATTTTCTTTCACCAAACGAGAATTGAGGCCGTAGGAGATAGGGGTCGGGTCGTTAGGTTGCCGGAGGTTGTCGTAGAACTTTTCCACTTCTTTTTTAGAGAGATCACCTTGGTAGAAGTTAACAGAGGAGTTTTTGATGATATCATCCTCACTGCTACGGCGTTTCGTATAAAGGTCATGGTCGAAGATGACAGGGGTCAGGAAGGCGATGAATTGTTCTACTGTTTCCCCTTCATTTAAAGGAAGCATGGAGGCGTCACTGTCTTTCAGCAAGTCAGCGAAATACGCTTCGGAGATTTCGGGGAAAAACTTGTCTTCCGCATAGTGATGATGGATGCCATTGCTGAAGAACACCCGTTTGGCATAGACCAAAAAATTTTGGAAATCAGGGGTTTCACGGTCTCCATGATAGGAATTCAGTACGGCTTCGATTGTTTTACGGATGCAGAGGTTGTACTTAAAGTTTTGGTCGGCGAGGATATCGCGACCAGATTTGGCAGCCTCGCCCAGGCAATAGAGGTAGGCTTTTTGTTGCAGCGTGAGTTGGTCCCAGTCGGGGATTTGGTAACGCATGATGCGGAGGTCGGCGAATTCGTCCACTAGAAATTTGAAATCTTCCTGAGGAGCTGGTTCCACAGGAGCAGGTTGTTTCGGAGTACATCCGAGCAAAGTACCAGCTAATCCAACGATAATCATTAGTTTTTTCATTTTATTAAAAAAGAATTGCAGCGCAAAGATAATAAAAAGTTGGCAGTTAGCAGTTAGCAGTTAGCAGTTGGCTGGCGCATCAAGGAAACTGCTAACTGCCAACTGCTAACTGCCAACTAAAAAAGCCCGCTTTCAGCGGGCTTTTTTATTAGGGGTGGGCGGCGACCTACTTTCCCACACGGATGCAGTATCATCGGCACT
>CACZQL010000058.1 GCA_902783365.1 uncultured Bacteroidia bacterium
AGGTACTTGGCGAACTGGCCGCGGTTGATTTCGCAGACCACGATCTTCTTGTGACCTTGCAGCACTTCTTCGGTGTTACGCGGCAGCGGCATGATGTAGTCGAAGTGGGCATGTGCGATGGACTTGCCTTGTTCCATGAGGTTTTCGACGGCGGTGCGGATGACGCCGAAGGTGCCGCCCCAGCTGACGACGAGGAGGTCGGCGTTTTTGTCGCCGTAGATCTCTTGCAGCGGGATGTCGTTGGCCACGCGGGCGACCTTCTCTTCGCGGAGTTCGGTCATGCGCTGGTGGTTCTCAGGGTTGGTGGAGAGGTTGCCTTTTCCGTCTTCCTTCTCCAGGCCGCCCACACGGTGGCGCAGGCCGGGGGTTCCCGGGATGGCCCATTCGCGGCGGAGCCATTTCTCGTCGCGGCGGAAGGGCATGTAGTCGGGGTCGTTGGCCTTGGCGATAGGCGGGGTGATGGTGGGGAGGTCGGCCATCTTGGGGATGCGGAACACTTCGGAGCCGTTGCCGAGGGAGCCGTCGCTGAGCATGATGACGGGGGTCATGTGCTCGAGGGCGAGACGGGCGGCCTCGAAGGCGGCGTAGAAGCAGCCGGCGGAGCTGCGGGCGGCGATGACGATCAAGGGGGCGTCACCGTTGCGTCCGTAAAGGGCTTGCAGCAAGTCGCTCTGCTCGAACTTGGTGGGGAGACCTGTGGAGGGGCCGCCACGTTGCACGTCGATGATCACCAGAGGGAGCTCGGTCATCACGGCGAGACCCATGGCTTCGCTCTTCAGCGAGAGGCCGGGGCCGGAGGTGGTGGTGACGGCGAGGCAGCCCGTGTAGGCGGCGCCAATCGACGACATGATGCCGGCGATTTCGTCCTCAGCTTGGTAAGCCTTGACGTTCAAGTTCTTGTATTTGGTCAGCTCTGCCAAAATGTCAGTGGCAGGCGTGATGGGATAAGAGCCCAGGAACAAGGGACGGCCCGACTTCTCGGAAGCGGCCATGAGGCCCCAAGCGGCGGCGGTGTTGCCGGTGATGTGGCGGTATTTGCCCTTGTCGAGGTCGGCGGCTTCCACCTTATAAGTATTGGTGAAGAGCTCCCAGGTGTCGGCGTAATGGTAACCGGCGTCGAGCACGGTGCGGTTGGCCTTGATCACCAGGTCTTTGCCTTTGAACTTGGTCTCGAAGTAAGCATACACAGTGTCAAGCTCGCGGTTGAAGAGATACATCACGATACCGAGAGCGAACATGTTCTTTGATTTGAGCATGGCTTTGTTGTCCATGCCGAAGTCCTTCAAGGCTTCTTTGGTGAGTTCGGAGATGGGCGCCTTGACCACTTGGTAGTCGGCAAGAGTGCCGTCAACGGTGGGGTCATCTTGGTAGCCAGCCTTCTCCAATGCCTTGTCGGTGATGGAGTCGGAGTCGATGATGATGATGGTACCGGGGCGGAGCCAACGCATGTTAGCCTTGATGGAGGCGGGGTTCATGGCCACGAGGACATCGCAGAGGTCACCGGTGGAGTGAATCGGCTTGTGTCCGAAGTGGACCTGGAATCCGGAGACGCCAGCGACGGTGCCTTGCGGGGGGCGGATCTCAGCTGGATAGTCCGGGAAGGTGGCGAAATCGTTTCCGGCGAAAGCCGTTGAATCGGAGAAAAGATTTCCGGTAAGTTGCATACCATCGCCCGAGTCGCCCGCAAAGCGGATCACGACATGCTCAAGGGCTACAACTTTACTTTTTCCTGTCATAATATTCGATTTGTTTATTTGTGAATTAAATGAATCAATTCAAGAATTAATTTGGTATCAAATTTGCGACTGCAAAGGTAATGTTTAATTCGTAACAACCCACAAGAATCACAAAATCTTTTTTCAATTTGTTTAGAACATTTCTAAATTGGCAAAAAATGCACGGCATATCGAACATTGCAGTATATTTGCAAACTCAAAAAAAAGGAAACTAACTTTAAATTAAAATCATTATGGCTTACAAAATCACAGACAAATGCATCGCTTGCGGCACTTGCATCGATGAATGCCCGGTGGGCGCTATTTCAGAAGGTAGCATCTATGTCATCGACCCGGATCAGTGTGTCGGTTGTGGCACCTGCGCTGGTGCTTGCCCCAACGATGCCATCGTCGAGGACTAAATCAAGTAACTTAAATGCATTAAAAAGGAAAAAAGCCTGTCAAAACAGGCTTTTTTTGTTATTTTTTGGCATCTTTTCAAACTTTGGCAAAATATTTGCTATTTTTGTGCCGTTTCCCGAAAGGAAGCATTAAAAACAGAAAACACTAATTAACAAACTAATCATTAATTAAATCAATTTCATCATGAAGAAATTAGCTTTGGCACTCGTTTGCCTCTTCAGCGTTGCCTTCTTCGCAAGCTGTGATCAACCAGTCATCGAAAACCCGCAACCCACCATCGCCATCATGGCCACTGAAGGCTATGTGCACGAGGGCATGGATCTCCTGCTGAACGAATCCTATCCTATCGGATTCATCTGCACTGCCAACGCCCAAACCAACAAGCAACTTGCAAGACTGGTCATCAACGTTAACGATGAAGTTTGGTGCGACACCACCATCACTGGCATGGAATTCACTTTCGACAGCAACATCATGTTCGTTCCCCAACCTGCAGAAAAGGGTGAAAGCGTTCCTGCTGTCATCACCGCTGTCCTTACCGACGAAGCTGGCGAAACCGCTACCGCTGAAATCAACATCACCGTCACTGAACCTGATGTTGAACTGACCCCCACCTCCTTCAGATGGTATCGCCTCGGCAACACCATCACCGGCCTCGATGAGTATGGTCTGATTTGGAAGGGCAACTATCCCAAAGACACCTACGCAAAACTCCAACCCGCTGAAGGCGTCTCCCTCTTCATCTTCAGCTCCAAGGATTGGCAAGAGACCTTGACGCTCGACGCAAAGAGCAAGCTGTTCCACAACGCCATCGAAAACAACGCCGCCGTTGAGGAATACTTCAACGTCAACGTCACCCAAGGCACCATGACCTATGACGATGTCATCGGCACCATCATGCCCGACGGTACGATGCATTTGATTCACATCACCAACAGCACTGCTCAATCACAAGGTAGCGCTGGCACCGAAATCAACATCACCGGCGAAGCCAAATAAGGTTTTTCACTGACAACAAAAAAACGCCCCGAGTCGTCGGGGCGTTTTTTTTTGCTCATTCCGCCAAGGCGTGACTGATTTTCCTGTTGATTTGCAACAACCGCTGGGGGTCCAGCTTCACCACCTTGCGGTCGTAGGTCATCAGCCCGTTCAGCTCGGTCTCGCAGTCGGTGGTTTGGGTGTAAACCGCGGCTGAAAAGCCTTGCATGACCATCTTGTACAACTGGTTGGCGTATTCCACGTAGGTGTCGGTCACCTGGGCCTCACTGTCGAACTCCACATAACCCCAGCCTTGGTCCTGCACCCAGGTGTGGCCTTCCACCTTGCGTCCGATGCCGCCATACTCGCCCAACACTGTGGCACGGGTGGGGTCGTAAAGCACCATCTTGGGCTCAGGGTAATGATGCAGGTCGAGGATGTCGCCGCAAGCATAGAAGTTGCCGCCCGAGGCGGGATTCACCAATCGGGTGGGATCCAGTTTCTTGGTCATCTCCACAATCTCAGGGGTCTTGAACTGTCCCCATGACTCGTTGAAAGGCACCCACACGCCGATGCAGGGCACCGACTTCAGGCTGTTGATGATCTCGGTCCATTCCTTTTTGTAGCATTCCTCCGATTCCAGGGTGCGCACGCTCTCGGGGCCTTGGAAATACTGGGTGGTTTGCCATCCCGGGCCTCTTCCGCCGCTGGGCATGTCTTGCCAAACAATCATGCCCAACCGGTCGCAATGATAGTACCATCGGGCGGGTTCCACTTTCACATGCTTGCGAATCATGTTGAAGCCCAAGTCCTTGGTTTTCTGCACGTCAAAAGCAAGCGCCTCGTCGGTGGGAGCGGTATAGAGGCCGTCGGGCCACCAGCCTTGGTCGAGGGGGCCGAAGTGGAAGACGGGTTTGCCGTTGAGGGTGAGACGCACGATGCCATTGTCGTCGCGTTGGGTGCCGAAGCAGCGCATGGCGAAATAGCTCTCCACCCGGTCGGCGACTTTACCGTTGCGCCACAGGGTCACCTTCATGTCGTAAAGGTGCGGATGGTCGGGGGTCCACAGCAGGAATCCTTCGGGCATGGTCACTTCCAACGGCTGACCGCCGAGGGCTTTGCCCGAAGCGACCGGTTGCCCTTGATACAGCACCTCCACCTCGCACAAGTCATTGGAAGAGGGACAGACCACGGAGGGAGTTATCGTCACCTTGGCGTTCTGCGGGTCGGGGGTAGTCAACAGGGATGCGATATGGCTCTCCGGCACGGGTTCCATCCACACGGTCTGCCAGATGCCGGTCACCGAGGTATAGAAGATGCCTTGGGGCTTGCGCACCTGTTTTCCGTGAGGGATGTAAGAGGCGTCGGTGGGATCCCACACCCGCACCACCAAGGAGTTGGTCTTGGCGTTGAGGGCCGGGGTGATGTCGAACGAGAAGGGTGTGTAGCCTCCGGTATGGGCACCCACCTTGATGTCGTTCACATACACGTCGGCGCTCCAATCGACGGCGCCGAAATGCAGCAGCACATGCTGTCCTTTCCAGCCTTTGGGCACGGTGAAGTCCACCTGATACCACAGGGCCTTGTCGGGACCCACTTCTTTTTGCACGCCGGAGAGCGACGACTCCACGCAGAAAGGCACGAGGATCTGGCCATCGAAGGCTGTGGGGGCCTTGCTCTCTTTCGGGGTGATGGCGTAGTTCCACAACCCGTTGAGGTTTTTCCATTCCGCGCGTGCCATCAAGGGCCGCGGGTACTCGGGAAGCACATTGTCGGGGCTTACTTCCTCAGCCCATTGCGTCTTGATTCTGTCGCCGGCCGGGGCATATTGCGCCATTGCCGACAAGCCAGCCATCAAAGCGAAAACCATAAATAACTTTTTCATTATCAATAATTTAGAATAGCATCAATCCTCAAAACCCACCAGGGTCAGGAACTGTTCGGCGACCTCCAAGAGGGCGTTCATGGCGCGGGGAGCCAGCGCATTGAAGCTCGACGGATCGTCCAGCACCTGTTCGTAGCACACCCAGACGGAGGCACGGCGTTCGGCGCCTTCGTTGTACTCATAGAGGGAGAGTTTCACCACCTTGTATTTCCAGTTGAGCATGTTGCAGGCCATGAGCGCCGAGGCGTAGTTGTCGTCGGTCACATCGAAGATGCCCGGGAGGGTGAGGCGGAAAAACGCGGGGTCGTGGGCGTCGTGCCAGAGCAGATAGCTCCAGCCGGAATGCTGGAAGTTGACCCCCACCTTCGACTTCGACGCGTCGATGTCGGCCTCTTTGAGGTAGGCGAGCATCAGGTCTCTCACCGTGAATTTGGGTTTTCTCATCTGGTAAAACCGATTTTCGATTTCGTCGAATAGGTGGGGTTTTTGTATTTGAGCACATCCACCAGGATTTTCTGGGAGATGGGCACATCCATGTAGGCGGCGGTCATAGCGGCTTCGTTGACGGTCTCGGTGATGTCGCCGGCCACGAACTCGTCGGACATCTTGGCCAGCTCGTCGTAGTCGATTTCATCGCAGGGACGACCGTTCAGGTGTTTCTTGAAGATGTCCTTGCGGGCCTCGAAGTCGGGTTGTGACACGAAGAACACCCGGTCGATGCAGCCTGGGCGAACCAGGAAGGGGTCGATTTGGTCGGGTTGGTTGGAGGTGGCGACCAGCAGGATGCCTTTGTCGGCGCAGCCTTGCATCAGTCCCAGCATGGTGACGCTTTCCTTGGTGACGTTTTCGGAGCCGGGGTTGGGGATCAGGTACTCGATCTCGTCGAGGCAGAGCAGGAAGGGGGCGTGGAGCGAGGCGGCGTCGAAGATGCGTTGCAGGTTGTCCAACACGCCGGGTTGGTAGATATTGCCGAACTCGGAGGCATTCAGGATGGTGTAGTTGAAGCCCACCTCTTCGGCGAAGCTCTCCGCCACGAGGCTTTTGCCACATCCGGGAGGGCCGTACAGCAGGATGCCGTTGACCGCAGGCAGCTGGTACAGCTTGGCTTTCTCGGGATTTTGCAGGGCAAAGATAACCTCTTTGCGAAGCTGTTCCTTGAGCTCGTCGCGGCCTGCCACCTGGTCGAAGCCGTTGCCGGTGCCTTTCTTGAAGGTGATGCGCGAGGCGTTCTCCGTGACAGTTTCGGAGGTGGCATCGCCTGTCTCCTGGGCTTCCTCCTGCCCCTCCCCGTTGTCGGGAGCCACCTTCTCCATCAGGGCGTTGAAGAAGTCGGAGGCGGAACCGAACCGGTTGATGGCCCGCAGCGACAGGGCTTTCTTCAGGATTTCTTTCAGGAAGTCGGGGATATGGATGTCGGGGGTGTCGAGCACAAGTTCAGCCTTTCTTGCCTCTTTGACAGCGGTTTTTAGCTTGTTTTTATCGTCACCGCAATCAGCGAGATCGACTTCCCAGGGGGCTTTCCCAAAAATCAGGTAGTAAAGCAGCGCACCCACCGAGAACACATCTGACTTGGGCGTGAAGATACCCCGATAGGTCTCCGGCGCGCGGAAAAACGGTGCCAGGTCCCCCACGATGAAGTTAGGCCTTCCCATCACCATGTAAGAGACATGTCCCAAATCGATGATGGTGGGCAGCATCATGCCGTCGTCCAGCTCTTTGAGCATGATATTGGAAGGACGGATGTCGTTGTGCAGCAATGCCTTGGCGTGCA
Source organism: uncultured Bacteroidia bacterium (assembly GCA_902783365.1). Classification (GTDB taxonomy): domain Bacteria; phylum Bacteroidota; class Bacteroidia; order Bacteroidales; family F082; genus Limimorpha. The sequence continues at coordinate 6,773 of CACZQL010000058.1, forward strand.
TAAACATCAATCCGTTCAGCACACAAAGGGTGATTTGCTCGGCGTCTTCCACATCGAAAACGCCCTCTTTCTCCACCGACTGGTTCAGCAGCTGTCCATAGTAATACTCCGTCACGAGGTAGTGGAACTCCTTGTTGCCTTTCTTGATGCCGCCATTGTCGATGTAGTGGATAATGTTGTCGTTGGACTCTTCGCTCAGCTCTTTGCAGAACACGATTTCGAAGACCTCCTTGCCCTCGAAGAGCTGGCTGGAGGATATTTCGGTCATGTCGAACACCTTGAGGAAGTAAAGTTTGTCATCACCGCCGAAAGCGGTATAAGACTCGGCCACCGCGCCTTTCTTGATGAAGTCGTTGACCGTGTATTTTCCGATTTTGTCTCCTTTTTTAAACCATTCCATATTCTTACTTCTTTCTTCTTACTTCTAAATTCTTAATTCTTAAACTCATACCCTACTCCGAAATAGAAAGTGTCCATGGGCGTGGCCACCTGCAAGTCGTTGTCCATGCGGACAAAGGCGCTGAAGTATTGTCGCCTGGTGAGACGGTAGCTCACGGTCAGGGTGCTGCGCAGCTGATCGACGAAGCTGTAGCGCGGGTCTTGGCGTAGTCTCCAGAACAATTCGGAGGCGAGGGTGTATTTGAAGCGGCTTCCCGGCATTTGGTAGGCGGCCTGGAGTTTGTGTCGCCAATACCATTTGGGGTTGACGCGATAGTCGCCGGTTCGTTCGTCGCGGTAGGTGCAGAGCAGCCTAGAGCGGTAGGTGAACTTGAACCTTCGGTAGTTTTCGTAGTAGGAGAGGTCAACGCCCCAGCGGAAGCGGTTGTCGTAGTATTGCTCGTCGTCGTAGTGGCGCATATATCCTACTTGTGCTCCCAGATGGAGCCTTTTTCCCAGCATGGGGATATTGACAGGTGTCTCGAGCGACACCGAGTTGAGCCATCGGTCGAGGTGAAAGCCTCCGTAGCTCTTGAACCGCAGCTCCTCCTCCACTGCCACGGTGACATCGCCGAAGAGCGGCGCGGAGTATTCCGCGTCGGCAACCAGCCCCAGGTTGGAGACCCTTTGCATTTGGGCCAACGAGGGCAGCGACAGCGCCATGAGCAAGGCGAGGAATCCTATGGGGAGCTTGTGACGCATCAGTAGTTGAATTCTTTCAGTTTGGTGAAGGTGCCGATGGTGCTGGCCTCGCCCGCAAGGGGTTTGTACCAAATCTTGATATAGGCCGCGTCGCGCAGGAAGTCGATGTGACCCACCTCCATCTTCTCGATTTTGATGCCGGTGCGGGCCTCCAGGTCGGCCTTGAGCTCGGCTTCTTTGCCGCACTGCACCAACTCAATCCGGTCGTAAAGGATGACCTTCTCCGACATCTGTTTCATGTGTTTGTTGCCTTCGAAGATCCAGACGGCAAGGATGACCAAGGCGTTGGTGATGAACAGTTCCACGTAGCTGGTGGTGAGGGCCTGTCCGTTGATGATGGAGACGCCCATCACCATGAAGAGGTAGGTCATCTCACGGATGCGGAGGGTTTCTGTTCGGTATCGTATCATACCAAAGATGGCGAAGAGGCCGAGGGCGTAAGCCACGTTCATCTTCATGTTGTCCATCAAGGTGATGATGAGGAAGATGACCACGGCGAACATCATGAAGGTGAAGTAATAGTCGCGCCGTTGTGACTTTTTGTAATAGAAGCAACGGATGATGATCCAGCACACGAGGAAGTTGAGCAGGAATCGGAACAGCAAGGTCCAAAGGCTGGTGGCGTCGAAGAGCGGGACACCTAAGAAATTGATATCGGAAGCGCCGGCGGCATTGCCGAATTCGCGGGCAATGTCGGGGTCGAAACTTTGAGGGGCCTGGAGGAAGATCATAATTTAGAATTTAGAATTTAGAGATTTAAGATAATGGATTCTGCGGAGTTTTTTTTTGAATCGGTTTTGTTTGACGTCGGGGCGGGTCATGGCGGTGCCGATGCAGTATTTGCTGAGTTTATAGGGTTTGATGCGCAGCTCGAAGAGCACGTCTTTGAGCAGGGAATGTGCCCTTCCGTCCTGTTTGAGTTCCATGACCACCAGTTGGTCCATGGAGGCGGAGGTGTTGTTGATGTAGTTGTTGAACACGAGGTTGAGGTCGATGGTAACCCGTTCGGTTTTTCCTTCGTTGACGAGGGTAAGGCGGTCGAAGGCGGTTTCAAGGCTTGCGTTGAGGGATTCCGAGGGGTAAGGCAGTTGGAAGTCGGAGGCATGCAGTTCCTCGTCCAAGGCAGAAAGACAGGGAACCGCTTTCCACTTTCCACTTTCCATTTTCAACTCAATCCTTCTCTTCTTGGTCCTTCCCTTGTTGGTTTTGTGTTTCACCTCGCAGAAGGTCAGATGGGAGTCGAGATAGGTCCTCACCCGCACTTTGTCGCGCACGAGGTGTCGGTTGTGGTGGATGAGGTACATGGTGAGCTCCGGGGTGTCGTAATAGACGGTGCTGTAGGCGGCGAGGCGTTTCCCTTCGACTTCCTGGGCGTAGTAATGGTCATGCACGCCCTTGAGGATGGCGAGCAGCTGTTCCGACGTGACAAGATACTTGGTATCGACGCGGTTCATCAGTCGCACGTCCTTCATCTCCTCAAGGGAAATGGGGCGCATGGTGTTTACTATGTCGAGGATCTCAGGGTTCACTTGGAGATGTATTCATAGACTTTGACCGACTCCAGCTTGCCGTTGGGGTAGTAGTTGAGTTGCCGGCACTTGGAACCGTCGGGGTTGTACTCGAACTTTCGGATGCGGACCACCTTGTCGCGGTCGTTGTATTCGATTTCGCGGGTCACTTTGGCGGTGACGTCGCTGTTGGGCGGGTATTCGCTGACCACACGCGACTTTTGTCCGTAGTTGGCATATTCTATTTCCTCGATTTTACGTCCGAGGGAGTCGTAAGTGGTGACGTGGTCGAGGAAGGGCATTTTGGATCCAACGGCGGTGTTCCACTCTTTCAGAACCATGCCACGGCGGTTTTCACGCTTTTGGATGGTGGCATCCGACACCGACTGCGCGAACACTGGCATCGTCGATACCATTAGTATTAGAAACAATAGCTTTTTCATATCCTTTGTTCAGTTTGGAGTTTGGAGTTTGCAGTTTGAAGTTAGACTTGTATTCTCACCATAAAAGTGGTGTCGGGTTCCATCTGGAAGATTTGGTCGGCCTCCACCGTGATGGTATCGATGAGGGGGGAGGGCACTTCCTGGGCATCCTGGGTATAGGTAATCACTTCGTAGGAGCCAGGCAGCACTTTTTGGAAGGCGAACACGCCGTCGAGGCCCACACGGACATCATCGATATGGTAGCTCTCGCCGAGTTTGCGGAGATAGACGCGATGCTCGTAGGCCCAATCCTCGCCGCGGTATTCGGAGTTATGGAAATACATGGCCCACACCTTGCCTTTCACGATGGAGGTGCCGTAGGCTTTGCCATCGTGGATATAGAGGACGGGGGCTTCGACCGTCTTTCCTTTTTCGAGATTCACCCGTTGTTTCACCGCCACTCGCTCACCCGTATTGAGGGTGGAATAGGCGAACACGGTGTAGTCGCCTGGGGTGAGGAAGCGGAATTGGTAGAAGCCGTCAGGGTCGGTCTCGGCATCGTCGCCATAAAACGCGTCATCGCCATACTGGATGAAGACATCGGTCTTGGCCGCGACAAGGGTATCGGCATGGAGCTGATAGTCGTCGTCGGGATGATGCACGAGACGCACATAGCCTTGGAGGGTGCCTGTGCCCCCTTCCCCCTCATGGCTGTTGCAGGAGACGAAGGGCAAGGAGAGCAGGGCTATTCCCAACAAAAAAGTGATGATTCTTCTCATTCTCATATTTTTAAAGCTCAAACATTCAATTTCTCAATATTATTGCACGCCTTGTTCAAAACATTGACAAAGACTTTCAAATCTTTTTCAGGGATACCCTCAAGGATGTCGTTGATCGCGCCGATCGCCACCTGTTTGGTATTATCTTTCATGGCCAGTCCTGTGGGGGAGAGTTTGATGTTGTTGACCCGACGGTCCGAAGCATCCACGGCACGGACGACGAGGCCTTTTTTCTCGAGGTTATCGATGAATTGGGTGACGGAGTTTTTGTCTTTTTGGATGATAAAAGCGATGTTTTGCTGGGTCATCTCGCCTTGATTCCAAAGGGCGTCCATGACGAGGAACTGTTCGGCGGTGAGGTTGATACCATGGGATTTGAATACGGCGGCGATATGTTTCTTCAGTTTGCAGTTGAAGATGTTGACCCATACACCGGCCTGTTTTACGAGCATCATATATGTTCCTGTTTTGGGATTATCGAAATTTATGAAGGTGCAATATTACGAATAATTTCCCGAATATTGCAATTTTCAAGCCAAAAAGAAGAGGGTGGCTTTCAGGGCCACCCTCTTGGTTGGTTTTGCTTACTTGCTTGCCGGCCCGAGATGGAGTGTTTTGGATTCGGAGTCTTTGGTGACATAGACATATCCTTGGCCGGGGCTCAGTTGGGTAAGGGTTCCTTCCCAGGTGGTGCCGTTGAAGATGGCGAAGCCTTGGGTTTGCGACACGACCTTGTCGCCCGTGGCGGGTGCAAAGTCGGCGAAAGCGTCAGCCACCGACATTTCGGTGCCGATGAAGCCGAACCAGTTGGTGCCTTGTTCGATGTCGATTTCAGCCGAGGTGGCTTGGGCGCCCATGAGGGTGAACTCGCAGTCGGTGTTGACAAGGATGCGGTACATCTCGCCGGGCAAGAAGGTGGTGACAGGCTCGCCGTCCTCCGTGATGACAGCCTCCACATAGTCGCCGATGGCCGTGGCAAGAGCTTCCACGCTGACCTCCGAGGTGGGGGCCCACCAGTTCCAGCCTTCGGAGAGCTGAACGGTTGTCGGTATTCCGCTGCAATCCATCGTATAGCTGACGACATCTGACTGATTAGGTATAGCTTCCAAGTAATCCATAACAACTTCACCAGAAGGGGCATAGATAGCAAAACTATGTTCATTATAGCAACAATTACCATAAACGTACATGAAGTCATAGGTTTCTCCATCACACAATGCCAATGTACCTGCTAACTCATTTCCGTCATTGTTTTGCATGGTTAGGCGGGCAACCTCAGTATTGCTATTATGATGAACCACACTGATATAAGCATTCTCCCAACTATCACCGTATGAATCTCTCAGAACATAACTGATGGCACATTGGTTCTCAGGATTGCAGAACGAGGTGACAAATGAGACCATGGCGGGATTGCCGTATTCGCCGACACCGCAAACCGCTTGCACCCTTGCTTGATAGGAGGACCCTGAGGTGAGATTTTCAATGGTACAAGTCGGCGTAGTATTAACGATAACGCCTTCTGACCAATCGGCCAGTCCATAAACCACGAGCTGGTCGAGATAGAGGTTGGCAGGTTCATTGCCGCAAGCGTGATAGAGGAACAAGTAGCCATCACCTTGGTATCCGCTCAAATCAACAACATACTGCTGCGGATCCTCAGAGAGGAAATGCTGTTCTATTGATTCCTCAGAAAGATTGTTAACATTCATCCCCACCGGGCTACCACCTTGGTAAACGCCAACGAACAATGCTTCGTCTTCGCTACCACGCGCCGTAACGACAGCCTGTCCGCCTAAGGACACAGGAATAAAGAGGAAACTCATGGTATTGG
>CACZQL010000059.1 GCA_902783365.1 uncultured Bacteroidia bacterium
TATCTCGCCGGTTTCGACGTGCGCGACGTCACCATGACCGACCTCGCCACGGGCCGTGAGGACCTCAAGGACGTCAACATGATTGCCTTCATCGGCGGCTTCTCCAACTCCGACGTGCTGGGCTCGGCCAAAGGCTGGGCGGGCGCCTTCCTCTACAACGAGAAAGCCAAGAAAGCCCTCGATAACTATTATGCCCGTGAAGACACCCTCAGCCTCGGCGTGTGCAACGGCTGCCAGCTGATGGTGAAGCTGGGGCTGCTCTATCCCGACCATGAGGAACATGTCATCATGAAACACAACGACTCCCACAAATTCGAGTCGGCCTTCCTCAATGTGGAGATTGCCCAAAACGAGAGCGTGATGCTCAAATCACTTTCGGGCCGCCGCCTCGGCGTGTGGGTGGCCCATGGCGAAGGCAAGTTCTATTTCCCGTATTACCGCGACAAATACAAAATCGTGATGACCTACGGTCAGGACCGCTATCCAGGCAACCCCAACGGCAGCGACTGGTCGGTGGCCGGCATCTGCTCCAACAACGGACGGCATCTCGCCATGATGCCCCACCTGGAGCGCGCCTTCCTGCCTTGGCAATGGGCCCATTACCCCGACAGCCGCAAGGACGATGAGGTGACCCCTTGGATCGAGGCCTTCGTAAATGCACGGAAATGGGTGGAAGACCATAAAAAATGAAATTGACGACCCTCTTTCTCGTCATACTTCACCTTTTCGGTACCGATTTCGTGGTGGAAACCCCGAAAGATGCCGATAGGGAGACTCTTGTTGCTGAATGTCAGCGTATTAAAGAAAATTTTCAATTATGCGACTGGGCTTATTTGCTCCTGACAGGAAAGCTCGCCGAACAATGCTTCGGCGGTCCGGGCAATGATGCCACCCAACTTCAGTTCGAGTTGTTGCGGCAGTCGGGTTACCAGGTGCGTTGCGCCCACGACGGCTCCCGGCTTTGCTTGCTGGTGGCTTCGGCGGAAACGCTGTATGGGCAATCCTATTATGAGATGGATGGCGTCAAATATTACTTGGTGGACAAAAGCCTGTGCGACCGTCCCTTGCTTTTCGACCTTCATGATCGCCCTGAGGGAAAACCCTTCACGATGGAGATGCATCCGCCAAAGCTCGATGTGGCACTCTCCGAGCCCCGGGTCATCGCTCCCCAACGCTATCCCCAACTGAAAGTCGCTGTGCAACCCAATAAGAACTTGATTGACTATTACGACGCGATGCCGCGATGCGCCCATTGGGAACAATACCGCGACGCCTCGTTGAGCGAGGAAACCAAGTCGGTGCTCTACCCCATGTTTCGCAAGGCTTTCAAGGGAAAGACTGAGCAGGAAACCGTCAGGATGTTGCTCGACTTTGTGCAGACCGGCTTCGCCTATCGCGACGACCAGCGGCAGTTCGGCCATGAACGTCCCTTGTATCCCGATGAGACTTTGTTTTATCCTTATTCCGACTGTGACGACCGCGCCATCCTGTTTGCCTGTCTGGTGAAAGAACTGACAGGGTTGGAAACCGTGTTTATCAATGACAACGAACATTTAAGAATAGGTGTTTGTTTCAACGAATCCATAGAAACTAACTCACAAATAATCAACGGAAAAAGTTTTGTGGTTTTTGACCCCACCGGCAATAAACTTCAAACTTCAAACTGTAAACTTCAAACTGCAAACTAATCATGATGAAGGTGTGGCTTTTGTTTTTGATCATGGTGAGCGGATCGGTGTATGGCCAGATGACGCAGTATGGCAGGGTAGTGGAGGCAGGCGCCCAAGGCAAGCCTTTGCAAGGGGTGGCGATTACCGTGCCGTCGGTACACGACTGTCAGCCTACCATGAGCGACCGCAACGGAAACTACAAGTTGGTGTTCAGAGAGCACCAGGTGGGTGATGTGGTGCATGGTGTCCGCGCCGAGAAAAAAGGCTATGAAGTGGTCAACGTGCATGTGACCCGCAACTGGACCTTGACTCCCAAAGACAGCCTCCGCATCGTCATGGCGCCTTTAGGACAGTTGAGGCAAGCCAAGGAACGTTACTACGACATGGTAGAGGCCTTGGGCGTGTCGCGCTACGACTCCACCATGGCGTTCCTGAAAAACCAATACGAACAGAAACTCCTTACCCCCATGGCTTACGAGTATTGGAAAGGGGAGGCCGAGGCGGAGCTGCAACAATGTTACGAAGGATTGGATGCTTTGGCCGACCGTTTGGCGCGCCTTGAGATGCGGGAGGATCGCATGGAGGAAACAGTGGCGACGGCACTTGCCGGTGCGACATCCGTGCTCGACACCTATCAAGGCTTCCTGGTGGTGTTCCCCAAAAAGAATAAGGAGCTGGTGGTCTCGTCGCTGGAGATGGATACCACCCTGGTGCCGGACTCTTTGCTGGCCAACCTGAGGATGATGGACGATTATGCCAAGGTGTTGGAGGCCGACAATGCGGAATCCTTGCTCCGTTATGCCAAGGTGGTCAGCTATATGGGCATCATGTATAACGATGCGGGGCAAATCGTCAAGGCACGGGCCTGTTTCGAGAAAGCGAGCGCCATGTATCATGCCTTGGCCCTGATGGAAGGAAAGAACTATACACGACAAATTGAACGATTGGATTCGTGGTTGAAAGAGTTGTAGAACAACATGTTTGAGAGAAGAATCGCCTATTTTGACCGTATGTCGGACCGTAAGTTGGTGGAGTTGCTTCTTGCCAACGACGCGGAGGCGGTGGAGTATGTGTTCTACTATCGTTGTGAAGCCATGTTTGCCCGGATCTGTAGCGAGATGTACAGCTCGAAAGTCCGAAAAGAGGAGCTGATCGGGGAGTTTTATCTGCATCTAAGCGCCGATCAATGGCGGCGTCTCAGGCAGTTCGGTTTCCGTTCCAGTTTCGATACCTGGCTCACTGTAGTGGCGTTACATTTTTTTAAGGAAAAAAAAGCATTGTTTCAAACCAATAATCCCGAGTCAGCCCCTCTATTAATAGAAATGACTGATGTTTTGGAGGACGATTTCGACATTTTTCATGAGATGTCAAAGAAAGAGTTGTACGAGGCCATCAGTGGACTGCCGAAAATCCGTGAGCGTCTTGCGCTCATCGGGGAGCTTATCGGGAAAAACGCGGAAACGATTGCCAAGGAGTTGGGATGTACGGTCTCGGCGGTTTACAATTTGACGAAAAGAGCCAAAAAGGCGGTGAAGAAAATGCTGAAAGGAAAAGAACGATGAAGAAGAACAACATAGAGATCACAGATGAGCTGCTGGCCTGTTACCTTGAGGGCAAGGTGACGCAAGAGGAGTTGGCGGCCATTGAAGCCTACCTCTCGGAGAACGACGAGGCGGTGGATCTCTTGATCTTGGCGCGTTATGAGCTGGGCTTCAAGCGGGTCAAGCGGCGTTTCTATGTCTATGGCGTGGGGGTGTTGCTCCTGCTTGCGCTGTTCGGTTTCCTGGCTTGGCGATTGCTGACCCCCTTGCAAATGAAAGTCAATGTCATCGAAGATACCCAATACCGCATACCTGCCCTTCCTTTCGAACGGGGGATCTTGCAGTGCGATTACGCAGGCAACACTTTGCAAACCATTGAGTTAAGTGCTTCAAGCCGCACGGTATTTCTCAACGACATTCCTTATCACCTCAAAGGAAGTCCCGTGCATATCGTGTTCCAGGCCGACGGTTATCAGTCCATCGACACGGTGGTCAAGGCGCAAAAATCCGTGGAGCTGTCCATCCGCCGCAACAACGACTTGGGCGTGGTGTTCGGAAGGGTCTTTGACTTTGAAACAGGACTCCCTGTGGAGCACGCCAAGGTGAATTTGCTCGATACTACTGTCATGACCGACGAGCAAGGCCAATTCCGCATCGAGATTCCTTTTGACAAGCAGGACAAGTCGCAACGGGTATGGGTGACCAAGGAAGGCTATCAGTCTTGGGACGCCATGTATTGTCCCTCGGCCACCGAACCTTGGCTTATCTGCCTTACCAAATGAAAATTAGGTGGATTTCCAAAAAAATCTTATATTTGCGCTTTAATTCAAGTCGGTCCGTATGAAAAACACCCTGTTTTGGCTTCTTCTTTCGCTGTTCGGCTTCTCTTTGGCAAGTGCGGCACAAAGTCCGTCTGTTAAAGAATGGGTGGCGTGTGAGGCAACTAAGTTGCGCGAGGAAGGCTGGAGAACGGCCCCGGGCCTTGTCCCTTTGGAGACACAGCTGGAAGAAAACTACCGGCTCGCCATGGAGAAGGATGAACGGGGAGAGGAACGCTATTGCTGGGGACAGGCCATGACTACCGCCGGGAATTTCGACCTTGCCCTGAGTCAGGCCGCACTGCTGGCCAAAGCCGATTTGGTAGGCAAGATGCAGACGGACTGGTTTCCCGACGACGGCAGAAGCCGGATCTCACAAAGGATTGGCCGCGTGTCCACGGCCTTGAACCTCTATCGCCAGTTGGAAAACGGCTTCGTGGAGGTGCGAACCGTGGTTTATTGCAGCCATGAGAAAGCCAAGGAGGCGCTCCAGCAGGCGCTACGCGAGGAGCTGGAGCGAAAAGCCGACGAGTTATCGAAGGAATATGACTCCCTGTTGGGCTTTTGAAAGGAGGAAACACCATGAGTATGAGACACTTGATGATAGGGCTGTTGCTTTGGCTTCCTGCGGCACTTCTTTCCCAAGAGGTGGTGGAGCTGGCGGGAAGCTACAACTACTATCCCCCCACTAATGTTTGTTTGGAGCAGGCACGCTCCATCGCCATCGAAAGGGCCAGGGTGCAGGCCCTTGCCGATACATTCGGCACTTTGATTGACTCCTATCAGTCCACCGTGTCGCGGAATGGAGAGGACTCCCGTCTCGATTACTACTGTCTCACCGAGAGCATGGTGAAGGGGGAGTGGCTCACCGATACCCAGGCGCCTGTGCTGGAGGAATCCATGGAAAACGGCATCCTTTTGGTGAGCGCCCAAGTGTGGGGAACCGCCCGCGAGATTGTCGCCAACTCGGTCGATGTGAAGGCAAAGGTGCTGAGAAATGGCGTGGAAGACCGTTTCGAGGATCAGGATTTCAACCAAGGAGACGCCCTTTATCTGTCGTTTAGCACTCCTATGCAAGGCTATCTCTCTGTGTATCTGTTGGATGAAGATGGCAATGCCTATTGCCTGCTTCCCTATCAGGATGACCAAGAAGGAGCCTTTTTTGTGAGGGCGAACCACCGTCACGTGTTTTTTGCGAAGTCCTCCGCCCTGCAAAGGGCAGGCTGCGAGGAATATCGGCTGAATGTGGGTCATAGAAGCGCTTCGCAGCTGATGCTGTATGTGCTGTTCTCTCCCCATCGTTTTGTGAAAGCCCATGACAATGAGGCCGAGGAGCAAGTTCTGAGCGACGGCGTTTGGTATGAGACCCCTAGGCATTTGTCCATGGAGGAGTTCAACCGGTGGTTGCTGCGCCAGCGTCTTACCGACAGGGATTTCCAAGTGGCTTTGACTCCTTTGCAGGTGAATGGAGGGACGTCTCACCAAGCCACTCCCTTCAAGGCGGCAGTGTATCGCAAGGTGTCCGAAACAAGGACTTTCGCCACTGTCAACGTGGCTGGTTCCCTCGCTCCCCAGTTTTCGTTTGGTGTGAGTGTGGGGCAGGTGAACCGGTTTGGCTGGTTCGTGAGTCTGATGCGCAATTTCAACTTTGCGGGTTTTCAGTCCGTGAATGACTGCGACCGTGACGGTTATCTCGAAGGCGGTTATTTGATGCAATACACGGGTGAAGTCTCCAAGACGCGACTGTCGTTGATGGCGGGTGGACTGGTGCGTGTGACCAATCCTTTGTATGTCCGCCTGGGAGTTGGCTATGGCGTTCGCAGCTTGTATTGGAAAGGCATTGACGGGGCTTGGTACCGCAACAAGGATTTCAGCTGTAGCGGCGTTGACGTGTCGGCAGGCTTGCAGGTACATCTGCATGGATGGGTGTTCTCCGCTGAGGCGGTTACCACCCAGTTCAAGACGGCGGAGGCGAAAATCGGTATAGGTTATGTTTTTTGATTAAATTGATGAAAATGAGAAAGATATTTTGTTTTATTACGGCTTTCCTTATCACGATGGTGTTTGTGTCGTGCGAGAAGGATGAGACTCCTTCCTTGGAGCGTTTTGAAGTGTTGAACGAGCAATTGGCTTTTGAAGACGACGGGGTGACACTTACAGGTACCTACGTTTTCGCGGGCAAGATTGACAGTCTTATAGTTCGGGTCTCCACCGATTCATTGCTGATGGAAGCCAAGGATTATCCCGCCGTTTTTGGGGAGGGGACGTTTAGCGCCAAGTTGGAGGTGGTTCCCGGATACCTTTATTATTATTGTTACGTGCTAGCCTACGGTGCCCAGGAGGACTACCTGACGGAGGTTGACACCTTCAGTTGGCCGCTTCCTGCCTATCCTGTGGGGGCCATCGACGGGCTGTTCTCGGTGGACGGACATACCCAGGTGTATTTCTCCAGGGGGAACCTGCAATACAATCCTTCACTCGACTTGTGGCGTTTTGCTGAACGGCAAATGGATTTCGTGGGCGACGACAACTACTACATCTATCCGACGTATCAGGGATGGATTGACCTTTTTGGATGGGCCACCAGTGGTTGGGACAACGGGAACCAGTATTACCAGCCCTACAATTATGAGCGTGACACGTGCAGTCTCCAAGGCTATGGCTACGGTCCCTTGTGCGATTGCGATCTGACCGGAGTTTACGAAAACGCCGACTGGGGGGTCTATAACGCCATCTCCAACGGAGGCGACGCTCCATCGCTCTGGCGTACTTTGAGCCATGAGGAATGGACCTATCTCCTTGATTCGAGAGAGACTCCCTCGGGCATCCGTTTCGCTTTTGCCCAGGTGGATGGCATCAATGGCATCGTGTTGCTTCCCGACGACTGGACTCCTGAATTTTATGTGCTGTATAAGTACAATGAATATGAGGAGCGCTATGTGAGCAACCTCATTAGTATGGCCGATTGGGAGGAAAAGCTGGAGGCCCATGGCGCGGTGTTTTTGCCCGCTGGAGGTGGACGTGTGAATCTCGATATCCATGACGTCAATAATTATGGCATGTATTGGAGCACCTCCTGTTATAGGGAGATGAGAGTGTATATGTTGAATTTTTGCGACACCTACCTTGGCTTGAATGACCACAGCCGCCGTTACAGTGGCCGTTGTGTCCGTTTGGTTCAGGAGGTTTCTTCGAGGAATCATGATGTAGAATAAAAAAACGATAGCAATGAAAAGAAAGATGTCTTTGGCTTTCGTGGCCGGTTTGTTGGTGGCCATGGTTTTCACTTCCTGCTCGAAGTTGCGGGAGGACTTTGATTTTAACTTTGCTGATGAAAATGGCACCGATACAGATTTTCCTTTTGGGTTCGAAGATGATTTGGAGCTTTGGAAAGAAAGGGTCGCTCCCATGGTGGAAGGCTGTACCACCAACTATGAGAAGGCCCTGGCTATTTATGAATGGGAGTGTGCCAACATTGCCTACGATTTGAATTATAGTATTTATCATGCTGCCGAGTGCTGGGAACAAAAGAAAGGGGTGTGCCAGGCCTATAGTGAGATGTTTGTGAAACTGGCACTAGGCTGTGGCTTGGAAGCCAGGTTGGTCTCAGGAAAATGCAAAAATGGTTTTAGTCCGGATGGTGAGGGCGGTCATGCTTGGGTGAAGGTGAATACTGAGAAAGGATGGATCCTTATTGACGCCACTTGGGGGGCAGGAACCGTTTCCTATGAGTTTCATTTTAATGACCATGACCATGTTATGGCTTGGTTCGATGTTGACCCGGCAATCATGATTTTTACTCATTTTCCGAGTAAACAAGAGCATCAGCTGCTGTCAAATCCTTTGACTGAAAGCCAATACAAGAGCATTCCTGTACTTAGGCCCGATGTGTCTTTTGTGGGTTTTGATGGACTTCAGGTGCTGAATTATTTTTTGAGCCATCCGGAAGGTTCACTCCCTGGATATCCTAGATATTGTTTGCCACTGAAAGACAGGATCAAATTGATAGAAGTGCCTATGGGAAGCAATCTTAAGGTCGGGGGTACCTATACCTTTAAAATCAAATGTATCGACACCAACCTGGCGATTGCCAGTAGCGATTACAATTTTGGATGGGAAGAATGGGAAAAGGAAGGTGATTGTTACACGAGAGTATTGCAACCCACCAGTGAAATGATTCAATGGAACTCTTGGTTCCAAATCGTCGTGCATCCTGTTGGCGAGGAAGAGAACAGGAAGGAGTTGCTGACATATAATACCGTTGAGTGATAGTTAAATTAAAATTAATAATTATGAAAAAATCATTATTATTATTAATTGGCCTGTTTTTCGCCCATCTGATGATGGCACAGACCATTGTGGTGTTTGATCTTCCCAATCCTTGTTCGGGAACCGAGTTGGAGGAGTGGAGCAGTGAGACACCTGTGTTGGTGTTCGAGGTGTTCCCGAATCCTGCCGACGATTGTGTGACCGTGTCGGTGGCCACTCGAAACAATGAGTTGGGGAAAATGACGGTCGAAGTGGCTGACTTGCTCTGTTGTTCATGAAGGTGTCTGCTCCGTGGGGTATTCGGGTCGATACTGGATGTCGAATTCAGGTTGGGACGGAGAAGTCGCCGGTTTGGTATGCATTGATGACCACATGGTTTATCCTAACGGAAATAATGGTTGCATGGGAGAACGTTATGTTGGCCATGCTGTCCGTCTTGTGTATGACGCCTCCCACGGCATCGGGCGTTATTAACTTTGCCGCAAAATGATTTCTGATAATTAAAAAAATAAAACCATGAACTATTTCAACAAAACAACCTTAGTGATGCTCCTCCTCGCCGCCGTGGCCTTAGTGGCGGGATGCAAAAAAGACACAAAACCCGTGGGATACAGCAATCCCAATCCTGCAAAGGATACCCCTATGTATGAAACCGCTCTGTCGGAGTTTACTGGCTTGTACCGGCTTTCCCCTAACAGCGACGGCACTTTCTATGCCCTCGCCTCAAGAAACTATGCCTCTTCCGTGCTGAAAATCGATGGCAGTGGCACCGTGTTGGGGACAAAAGACCTGGGTTTTTCTGCTGGGAGATGCATGGTAAAGACCGGGGAGTCCATCATGATGGTGGGTTCCAAAGGCTATCACTCCTCGCCTTATACCATGGCTGACATGGGTATGGTGGCGGTCGTTGACCCATCGCTGGATTTCGTGGCGATGACGGTGACAGAGACACAGTACAAAATTGAACTCAAAACCTTGGCCCAAGACAGTGAAGATCCCACCTTGTTTTATGCGGGAGGATGGGCTATCGACAATGATTACATTCAATATCCCTACATTTGCACGATTGAATACCGCGATGGACTTCTCAGCAAGATTCATGGCAAAGTTTTTCATGGCTCCAATGATGCAAAATGCAGGATTATAGGAATGGTGGAGAAAAAAGTGTCGGATCAAAAGGACTTCATTGTGGAAATGATCCATTATTCCAATGCCGACGATCCTGAAGATGAAGGATCCTGTACAGTTCACATTGCCAAGCTGAACTACTTCGACGAGGAATGGGGATGGGGACACTCCACTTGGGATGTGGCCATTGATGGACCTTTGGGCGACAGCTATGCGAGCAATAACTCCATCGACTCGGATGACGAAAACATCTATTTCTTTGGGTATTGTAACGACGAAAAAACACCTAAACCTGTGGATGGCTATTGGAATAGCGGGTGTGTTGCCACCGTCAATTGGCGCGAGGGACGTGAGGTCTGGACGAAAGTTGTCTCAATCACCAGTAAGGATGAGGTTTTTCATCAAGGCCAATTGATCAATGGCTGTCTCTATGCTTGTGGAGGTCACAGTGGCTTGCGTTATCCCAGTACCAAGATGCGCTTTTACAATGGATTAGTGGCTAAGTTCGATTTGTCGGGCGCATTGCTCGATTATAAGACCTTCGGGGCTTCGGATTGTTCTTCTCTCATCGGTCATTTTGTCAAAGACCTCAACGGGAATCTGGTTTGTGTGGGATGGATTGGCGAGAATACCGAGTCGGGTCGGTTATTGTACATGGGTTGGTTCCTGAAAACCGACTTTTTTACGAACAGCGCCAAACCTGACGCCTCCAAGCGCGACGAAAATCAGGATGAGGCATTGAATCAGTGTTGCAGCCACGGCCATCATAGCTTGGCCAATGACTGATGTATGTTAATAATTAAGTATATTATTGTAAAAAATTATATTATATGAAAAAATTTGCAAAAATCACATCGTTGTTATTGTTGTCGTTGGCCTTGGTCTTTGTGGCATGCAAGAAAGAACCGGAACCCGATCCGCAGGGGGAACCTGGCAGTGTGACGGACAGCGTGGGACATTACAATCCGGAACCTGCCCAAAACACGCCCATGTATGTGAATTTCCTTCCGGAGTTCAATTCCGTTTATCAACTGTCGCCCAATGCTGACGGCACTTTCTTCGCCTTGGCGGACGGAAATGAAACCGACTATCTGTTGAAACTGGATGGTACCGGCACGGTCTTGGAAAAGAAGCGATTGGGATTTCGGAGTCTCAGATGTGTGGCCAAGACTAACGAATCCATTGTTCTGATTGGGAACTTGGGTGATGTCAGCACTCCTTATTTCATGCACAAGACGGGCTATGTGGCTATTTTCGATATGTCTATGAACCTGTTGGCCACCACCACGCTGTCGGATCCCCAATTCAAGATAGAACTCCGTACCATCCTCCAGGACAGCGAAGACCCCGCCGTGTTCTATGTGGGCGGCCACGCCATCAACGAATCTTTTATTCAGTTCCCATACATCGCCACCTTGAGGTATGAGGAAGGATTGATGACAGTGGTCAAAAGCAGGATCTTCGACGACTCGAAGTATTCGAGATGCAGGATTTTGGGGATGGTGGAGAAAAAGGTCTCGGGACAGAAGGACCTTGTCTTGGAGATGACCCAGTATTCCATCGTCAACGATCCTACCGAGGAAAACAGCAATACGGTGCATATCGCCAAACTGAACTATTTCGAGGAAGCATGGGGATGGGGACAATTCACTTTCGATGTGGCCATTGAAGGACCCCATGGCGACAGCTATACGGGTAACAACTCCATTGATTCCGACGACGAAAGCATTTATTTCTTTGGTTTTTGTAATGATGACAAGGAATTAGTTCCTGCCAATGGAGGTTATTGGGCCAGCGGGTGCATTGCCGCTGTCAACTGGCGAGAGGGAAGGAAGTTGTGGCAGCGCGTCGTTTCATTCTCGGAAAGGGCTGATTGTTTTTACGATGGCCAGTTGTTGGATGGCTATCTTTATGTTTGTGGAAGACATTGTGGCATCCATTATTTTAGTACCGAAAAGCGTTTTTCTAACGGGTTGGTGGCCAAGTTCAGTCTGTCCGGAGAACTGATTTCCCAAAAGACTTTTGGCGATTCGCAAAGGTATTCCAAATTGTATCATTTTGTCAAGGATCTCAATGGAAATATAGTCTGTGCGGGTGGTTCTGCGGAGAACCTCGGGGATGACAAACTCAAAGAGAATGGCTGGTTCCTGAAAACTGATTTATAAAGAATCGAAAACTTTGTTATCTTTGCAGGCTTAATTATTTAAAATCATGCTAAACAAGGAAAACGTTTATGAAGTATTGAAGGATGTCATCTATTTCCCGAAAGGTGACAACATTATTGCCCTGAACATGGTGGAGAACCTGATGGTTAAGGACAACCAAATCCGTTTCGACCTCGTGGTGGACCAGCTTGGGGACCCGAAAAACGACATTTTAGTCAATGGTGCCAAACGTACCTTGGCGGAGGTGTTCGGCGAAGTGGAGGTGGACATCAAGCTGAAAGAGCAGGAGACTGCCCTTTCCAAAGTGAAGCACATCATCGCCGTGGCCTCGGGCAAAGGTGGTGTGGGCAAGTCAACGGTGGCCGCCAACCTGGCCGTGGCCCTGGCCCGCGCCAACCAACGGGTGGGTCTCATCGACGCCGACATCTACGGTCCTTCCGTGCCCATGATGTTCGGTGTGCAGGACGAGCAGCCCGCCTGTTTCGAGAAGGACGGCAAGACGGTGATGCTCCCCATTGAGAAATACGGCATCAAGTTGCTCTCCATCGGTTGTTTTGTCGATACCGACCGCCCGCTGATTTGGAGAGGACCCATGGCCACCAGTGCCTTGAACCAGCTCATGAACGACACCCTATGGGGCGAGCTCGACTGGATGGTTGTCGATATGCCTCCCGGAACGGGCGACATCCAGCTTACCCTGGCGCAGCAGTACCAAGTGTCGGGTGCGGTCATCGTGACCACCCCCCAAAAGGTGGCTTTCGCCGATGTGCTCCGCGCCGCCATGATGTTCAAGGAAGAGGCCTTGCAGATCCCCATCTACGGCTTGGTCGAGAACATGGCCTATTTCACGCCCTCCGACATGCCCGACAAGAAATATTACATCTTTGGCAAGGAGACTGGCCAGCGGTTTGCCGACCAGCTGGGCGTCCCGCTGCTGGGTCAGATTCCCATCGTGGAGAAGATCGCCGAGTGTGGCGACAACGGCACCCCATTGGCCCTCGACGCCGACTCTCCCGTGACCCAGGCTTTTAATCAAATCGCCCTCTCAATTCTAAACGCTAAATTCTAAATTATGGATAGGGAACTATTGGAAAAACGCGTCAAAAACATCCTGGAGCAGGTGCGTCCCTACCTCCAGCAGGATGGCGGCGACGTCAACTTCATTGAACTCACCGACGACATGGTGGTGATGGTGGAGCTTACCGGCGCTTGCGGGAGCTGCCCTTACAGCACCATGACCCTCAAGAACGGCATCGAAAGCGTCATGAAAAAATCCATCCCCGAAATCAAATCGGTGGAACAAGTGAAAGATTTTTGATGAAGAATCGAAAAATCCATTATTTTTGCAGTAAACAAATCACATAAAATACAATGTCTATGAAAAGAAATCTACTGTCTATTTTTGCGATGGCATTGCTGATGCTGGTTTCGACCCGCGGCTTTGCCCAAAACACTTACACCATGATCACCTCCGCCTCCGGTCTTGAGGAGGGTGCCCAGTACATCTTGGTGGGCTTCGACGATGACGGCAACGCCTACGCCATGAGCTATCAGAAGTCCAACAACCGTCACGCTGTCAGTGTCAGCGATGCAGGCGGAGCCATCACGGCGACGATTGCTACCGACCCCAACAGCCAAACCGAGCCTTTTGAATTCACTTTGGGCGGCTCTGCAGGAGCATGGACGATTTATGATCCTTTGAAGGATGGTTACCTTTACGCTCCTGGTGGCGGCAACTATCTGAAGACCCAAACCACCTTGTCCGACAATGGCAAATGGACCATCAGCTTCGATGCCACCGGCGGCGCTATCCCGGTGTCGAACGGTGGTGTTGAACAGTGCTATATGCGCTTCAATACCAATAACGGCACTCCTTTGTTTGGTTGCTACAAGGAATCCTCAACCGTGAATGCCTTGGTGTATTTCTTCAAAGCTGGCGGCACGGTCACTCCCGACCCGGAACCGACCAACTATCCTACCGGCTTTACCGCCGTTGCCAATGGCGTTGATGTCACGTTGAACTGGAACGACGCCACGGGTGGCCAGCTGCCTTCCAAGTACTTGGTGTTGGCTTCGACCTCCAGCACCATCGCCCTTCCTCAGGATGGTACGACTTATCCGAATGACAACCTGACCCATAATGTGGCATACGGTGAACAAACCTTCACCTTCACCAACCTCGCGGGAAACACCAATTATTATTTCTTCATCTTCCCTTACACCAACAGCGGATCCAACATCGATTACAAGACCGATGGCAATTATCCTACTGCCACGGCGCATACGGCCAACATCAACTACCTCTTGAATGTGAATTTCGAGGGTGACGATTTGACGCCTTTCACCGTTTATGACATGTATGGCGACCAGACCTGGCATCACGCTGTTTACGAAGGCAACGGTTATGCTTATATGAATGGTTATGCCAACGGCGGCGCCCATGCGAACGAGGACTGGCTCATCAGCCCCATGATGAGCGGATCGTATCAATCCATCACCTTGCAGTTCATGAGCGCCAAGAACTATAATGGCGACGACTTGATGTTGAAGATTTCCACCGACTATGATGGCGTGAGCGAGCCTTCCGATTTTGAGTGGGAAGACCTGACGGACATGTTCGACTGGTCCACCGGAGGTTATGAGTGGGTTGAGTCGGGTGCGGTGAACATCACCAACTACACGGGTCAGCATTTTTATATCGCCTTTGTTTACACCTCTACGGATGAGGTCGCGGCTGCTTGGCAGATTGACGAGGTGAAAGTGTTTGTCCAGGGAACGGTTTCGGTGGCTGAGAAGCCCGAGGCGAAGTTCTTCGTGAGTCCCAACCCGGCCAGCGACAACGTGCGTTTCGAGTTGGCGGCTGAGGCCCAAGTGGCTTTGTATGACCTCAGTGGCAGGATGGTGATGGAGCAGCGCATGAGCGCTGGCGCCTCCACCCTTGGCGTGACCGCCTTGGAGAATGGTGTGTATTTCCTCACCGTGAACTATGCCGATGGCAAGAAGGAAGTCGCAAGATTTGTGAAGTTCTAAATGCGCAGGCTTGTTTTTATCGTCATGATGCTCGTCTCCGCCTGCTGCCTTGGGCAGCAGGCGGAGACGGCTCGTTTTGAGCTGCCCCGGCTGGGAAAAGACCACGACTGCCGTTTCCTGTCCTTCAGTGAACAGGGTGGCATGATGGTCTATGAGACGGACCAGATCGATGACGACAAAAACCAGCTGTGGAACTTCATCTCGCTCGATACCAGCCTCTACGAGACGCGGAGCGACCTCATCGCCCTGCCCCAGAAGTTGCGGCTTCTCGACGCGAAATGCTCCCGCCAATGGGCCGCCTTCGTGTTCCTCAACGAGAAACAGTCCAAGTCGGACTCCGTGGTGTTCCACGTGGTGGCCTACCATCTCGACGAGCAGCAGTTCAGCACCTTCCACGACCGGCTGCCAGAGCGCTGTGTCGTGCAGTCCGTCGCTTTGGTTGACGGCACCCTGATGCTCGCGGTGAATAAGAAGGCGGGAAACGGGTTCCTGGCGCAATACGACCTCGACACCCATCATCACCGGAACCTCACCCCGGCCCTCGCAAATGACTTCGTGCTGTTCCAGTTTGCCGCCGACCCCGACGAGGGTGTGTTTGTCGCCGCCGCCCGCGAATACGTGGAGAAACGCTACAAGGCCACCTCGTTTTTGGTGTATTCCAAAGAAGGCACCTTGCTGAAACAGCACCGCTTTGAGAATGGCGAGAATGCCGCTTTGGGAAGGATGTGCTTCACGTTCAACGACCTACATCAGCTGGTGGTGTTTGCCACCTTGGAACGCGAGGGCAACAAAAAGGTGGATATCGAAGGTGTCACCGAGGACTTCAGCAAAATCTCGGTGGGGGTCACGTGGATTTGCTTCGGGCAAGGGATCCCCTTGGCCAAGACCTATCTTTTCAAGAACCTTCCCGACATCGAGAAGGCTTTGACACCATCTGACCGTGTCAGGGTAAGGAGTGAGTTGCTTCGCATCAACCAGGGCAAGAAGATGGAGAAGAGCGAGATTGCCTTTCAGTTTTTGTCGCCGCGGTTGGTGCGTTTTGGCGAGCACTGGGTGTTCTCCGCCGAGGCTTTCCAGCCCATCTATCACACCGAGACCCGAGTCCAGTATGGCTATTATGGCTCTTATCCTCTGACCTACACGGTGTTCGATGGGTATGACTTCTTCAGTGAGATCCTGTTGGCCTTCGACAGGGAAGGGGAGTTGCAATGGCAGCAATCGGTGCGGTTTGAGAACGACTTGTGCGAGTCGCTGTCGGAGCATGCTGCCGAGGCGGTGTGTCACGATGAGTTGTTGGTGATGTCACCGAGCAGGAACACTTTGCGTTACGAGGTGTTTGACCTCGACGGCACCCCTTTGCTTGACCAGCACACGATGCAGTTGGACTATCTCTTTGGGCAGGATGAGTGTGACGATGAGTACGACGTCGGGATGTGCCGATGGTTTGGCGACCGTTTTTTGGTGCATGGCTGCCAAATTGTCAGAAACGACCGGATGCGCAATACGAGGAGGCCGGTGTTTTACGTCCAGAAGGTGCAATACGAATGATTTCCAGTTTTTTCAGGTATCTTTTTACGGCCAAGAACGAGTATCATATTCACTCGCCCTTTGTGTATGAGTTCTACACGAAAGGTGTGAAAGGGGGTGAGGATGAGGCTTTTGCCAGGCTGGGTCTCACCACGAGGGAGGAAGTGCCAGTGGAGGTGTTGTTGGAGCGGTATTTGACAGTGCGGAGGGAGGATGTTTATTATTTTGTGCCGAGCATTCATCGGAGCGAGGCGGAGGAGGCGGCGTGGAACGCTATTTGCAGGCACCCCGCCGTTGTTTTGACCATGGACTTTTATCGGTATGGATATGTGTTTTACCGGGAGGGCATGGAGAAGCAGGAATTTGTGTTAAGAGATAGAAGATAGAAGAAAGAAGTAAGAAGTAAGAATGAAGAATACGACTTATACTAAGACGGGGGACAAGGGTACTACCTCTTTGATTGGGGGTACTCGGGTTCCTAAGTATGATGACCGTGTGGAGGCTTATGGCACGGTGGATGAGTTGAGTGCGGTGATTGGGGTGTTGAATGATTTGGAGGGGGTGCCGGACTCGGTGTGTGCGACTTTGGGGGTGATTCAGAACAAGCTGTTCACTTTGGAGTCGCATTTTGCGTTGGATCGCGGTTCGGAGGTAAGCAAGATGATTCCGTCGTTGGAGGAGGGAGACGTGGCGTTTTTGGAGCGTCATATTGACGCCATGAACGAAGAGTTGCCCGTGTTGCGGTCGTTTGTGATTCCCGGGGGCAATCTTCGGGCGTCGGTGAGTCATGTATGCCGGACGGTATGTCGTAGGGCGGAGCGACAGGGTTGGCGGTTGGCCTCGCACGAGGAGGTTGACGAGTTGGACTTGCGATATTTGAACCGTTTGTCGGACTATTTTTTTGTATTGTCTCGTTATTTTGACCATCTCATGCAGCGGGATGAAACGTGTTGGGATTCAAAGAAATAGTGTGAGAAAATTTTTTTTTGAAAAACACTTGTCAGTTTGCTGAATAACTGTATTTTTGCACCCTCAAATTCAAAACCAGAAAGACATGTATTGGACATTAGAATTAGCATCGAAGTTGGAAGACGCACCGTGGCCGGCGACGCGAGATGAGTTATTGGATTGGGCTTTGCGCACCGGCGCTCAGCAGGAAGTGATAGAGAACCTTCAGGAGATTGAGGATGAAGGTGAGGTTTACGAGCGCATCGAGGACCTTTGGCCTGACTATCCCACGAAGGATGACTTTTTCTTCCACGAAGATGAGTACTAATTAGCAACTAACTGAGAATCAGTTAAATAAAGAAGATCCTTGGGTTAACTAAGGGTCTTTTTTTATGCCATTTTTGGTCGATTTTTGGCCTTTTTTCGCGAAAAGTTAACCTAAAGTTGTACCTAATTATTCCTTTTTTTCTAAGAAGATGAATAGTAAAATAGCGGAGTTAGAAAGTGAAAAACACAACAAGGACTTGTTCAGGCAACAATCAGTTCCTTGCCAAGTTTGTGAATGAAGTCCATGATTTCCTGTTCGCGTGCTTTGGAGGGTTTCTTGAATCCGTTGATGTAGTTGCGTAGAAGGGTCGGGTTCAACCCCATCAGCCGTGCAAATTCGGCAACGTTGATTTCCTTGTGCGTCAAGAAAAAGCGTTGCAGGGCACTCGGCTCGGCGTCGTCATACTCAAAACTCTCGAAACTAATGTCTTCGTCCAACTTGCGCCAA
>CACZQL010000060.1 GCA_902783365.1 uncultured Bacteroidia bacterium
ACCATCTTTCGCCCTCCGGGCGATTCTATGCGGGGGCGTATCGTTTCTAATCATCTTTCGCCCTCCGGGCGATTCTTCCTAGGGTTTCTTACACGTCTAACCATCTTTCGCCCTACGGGCGATTCAATTCGAAGGCGTATCGTTTCTAACCATCTGTCACCCTCCGGGTGATGCTACCTTGGGATCAAACCAGGCTAACCATCTGTCACCCTTCGGGTGAGCTTCACCTTCCACCTTTCACCTCTCACCTCTCACCTTTCACCTCTCACCTCTCACCTCTCACCTCTCACCTCTCACCTCTGACCTCTCCCTCGTGTTTTCCGGGGATGATCACGTGGTGGTTGCCGATGGGGTGGTTGAGGAGGTAGGGCTTCATGTTGATTTTCAGGGTGAGTTGGGTGCGGCAGAAATGCTCGCTGTAGGGGGTCTCCACGGCCTCGGCTTCGGCCACGAACCAGCGGTCCAGGCGGCGACCACCCCATTTGAAGATGGTGTAGTAGCGCTTGGGCATCACGCCTTGGATGGCCACGCCCTGCGACGACTCGAAATGGGAACGGAGGCTGAGCCCGTCACACATCTTGAGCGGGATGGTGCAGTGCGCGAACATCGTGGTGTCGTCGGTGAGGATGGAGGGGTTGGCCATGAAGGCCTCTTCGCCGCAAAGGCGCTTTGCCAGCAGCATGCTCATCAAGGTTTGCAGGTCGCCTTCGCAGCCGGCCACGATGCCCTCGTCGTTGAGCAGGGCCAGGGCGAGGCAGCTGGTGGTGTGGCAGACCTTCACGATGTCGAAGCACCGGATGGTCATGGCGTCGAGCCGCTCCGTCTCGCAGATGCGTTTGAGGGCGAGATAGGTCTTGGCGGCCTCCACCATGTCGGAACAGCTTGGCTCCACGATGCTAGAGGCCCGTTTCACGACCCGTTGGGAGACTTTCACCGCCTCGGCCTGTGGCACCGCCTTGATGCCGTCAACCACCCGTTGCAGGTCGATGTCGAGGGTCTCCACCCCGAGGCTTTCCCGCAGATAGTCGCGGTCCACGTCGCTGGCGATGAGCCAGTCGGAGGGTGGGCCGAAGAGGCCGATGCGGGTGCCTCTCAACAAAGCAGCGACTTTGGGGACGGGTGTCGGTGCCGTCCCCAAAAGTCCCTGGATGATCTCCGTGTTGCTGCCGTGGAGGATCCTGCCCTTCACTCCCTTTCCTTCCAGATAGGTGAGGATCTCCAGCGCCGCCGCCAACGAGTTGTTGCGCCCGTCGGCGATCAAGGTCACTTTTTGCATGGACTGCCATGGTGTCGTTTTCACAAATAGGTTTTCCACCCCGCCGGTGGCGACCATCACGGCGTCGGGCGCCGCCCAAGCAGGGTCTTGGGTGGCTGGGCGGCTTTCGTCGCCGACAATGGTGATTTCAGCCTGGCATTCGTTTTTGAGTTGCTCGATCAGCTCGGCATATTCCCTTTTCACGAACTCGTCGTTTTGAAAAGAGGAGCGAAGGACTATTATTTTCATTTTTTAAGCGTAGTAGAAGGATATCAGTGTTTCACCACGAAACGCACGGTTTGATTGTCGGTTTTGATGAGATACACGCCGTCCTCGAAGTGGGTGGTGTTGATGCGAAGCTCGTTGCCTTTGGTGGTGAAGGATTCCACTTCTTGGCCGAGGGCGTTGTAGATGTGGACCATGCCAATGTTTTCACCAAGGAGGGTCACGAAGTCGTTGGCGGGGTTGGGATAGAGGCTCAGGGTCTCGTTTTCTTCCATCACGCCGGTGGAGCATTCATGTTGCTCGTAGCCTTCGCTTTCGAGGGCGTTGACGATGGTTTGGGTATTCTCCAACGGATACAGGTCGCGGTAGGCGAAGGTGTGGTCGGGTCGGATGATCATCACAGTGGGATAGTAGCCCACGGGGATGGCCTGGGCGATGTCGTTGCCACCGCCGTCGCGGCTGATGGTGGGATATTCCACGTTGTAGGTTTCGACCCAAGCGGCGCAGTCGTCATCGTGGCCGTTGGGACTGATGCCCATGAAGAACACGTCGTTCTCGTTGCAGCCGAACAGCTTGTACGACTCGGTGAGGTACGTCATGGGTTGGGCACTGAACGGGTCGTCGGTGAGGAAGAAGTTGATGAGCACGGCCTGGCCGGCGTCGAGGATGTCGTAGAGGCGGATTTCATTGCCATTGAGGTCGGTGCCGGAGAAGTTCACGATGGTGTCGATGACGACGCCCGAGGTGGTAGTGACATACTCCTGAACGACTTCGTGGAGGTTGCCGTCGGGGTCTTGCGGCACGGCGAAGATGCCGTATTCGGTGTTGGCGGTGAGGTCGGTGAAGGTGTGGCTGATGACGTCATCGGCGGGGAAGCCATAGTTTTGGAGGTACTCGGGCAGTTCCATGCCGGCGATGCCCAACCACTGTTGGATTTCGGCATCGGTGGCGAGTGTGTAGTAGAACATGGCGCAGTCTTCGTTAGGCGTGAAGGTGGCGGTGACTTCGGTGTCGGCGATTTGATCGACGGTGATGCTCACCTGCGCGTCATAGGCCACGGGGCCGTTGCAGTCGTGTTCCTCGATGCCGTAAGGCGCCAAGGTGTTGACGACCGTCTGTGAGTTGGGAATGGGATAGATGTCGCGTTCCACAATGTCGCGGTTGGGGGCGATGAGGATGACGGTAGGATAGTATTGGATCTGGTAAGTGTTGCAGATGGAGGTGCCTCCCTCGGAACCCACGATGGTGGGGTACTCTACTGCATAGTTATTGATCCAATTCTGGATGGCTCCGACACCGTCACCCGTGTCCACCTCAATGAAAAACACATCATGCATGTTGCATCCCAGACGCTGGTAAGCCTCCACCATCTTGGGCGCGGCCTGTTGGCAGGGACCGCAGGTGGTGAAGAAGAAGTCAATCAGTACGTATTGACCCCTGTCGAGAATTTCGAACAGATGGATCTCATTACCGTGAAAGTCGGTGGCCGTAAAGTCAACAGCCTGTGTGAGGGGGCACTGTGCGCTCATCCCCAAGGAAATGGCTAAGGCAGCCAAAAAAAGTGTAATCTTTTTCATAAAACAAATTTATTAAGTTAGTTTGCAGTTTAGTGTTCGCAGTTTTCAGTTTAATTGTCTCTGTAGTCTTTCTTTTTCGTGAGTTTCAGGTCTTGCAGGGCTTGGGCTTTCACGTTGATGGTGAAGTTCCAGCTCTTATAGTTGCCGATGGGGATCCAGTTGAAACGCATCTCCCAGCAGTGCAGGTCGCGATAGATGTTGATGGAGGTGTAGGACAGGCCGTTGTTGGTGAAGTCCCAACCGGTGGAGAAGCTCACCTTCCACTTGGGGGTGATGCTCACGTCGCCGTTGACCGTGAGGGTTTGTACCACCTGGTTGGTGGCGATGCCCATGAAAGCGGCGTAGGCGATGTTCGAGGTGTGCCTCAGGTTGTAGCTCAGCGTCAGCGACCAAGGTGTCGTCCAGTCGATATACGACTTGGGGTTCCCAAGGATGTCGTCGAGTTCCCCTTCGGTAACGAATTCCGATCCTGCCGCCCTTTCCGAAATCTTGTTGCCGAAATCCTCCAGCGCTCCGTTTGCCGTTTTCCCTTCCCCGTTTTCCGATCTCCACTTCTTCAGGTCGTTTTGGTTGAACGACCAGCTCAGGCTGAAGTTCCACGAGGAGTTGTTTTTGTGGAACAGGCGCTGGTTTTCGATGATTTCGAACCGGTTGACACGTCTGCCTGTGGAGTCTATCACGTAGGGGTCCCACACGCTGGAGTAGGAGACTTTCAGTTTCTTGAACAAGGTGGTGCGGGCGCTCACCGACATATACGAGAAGTTGAGCGAGTCTTGGGTGAGGTCGTAGTTGCCCGAGAAGCTCAGCGATTCCAGCAGCACCACCTTTTTCATTCCGGTGATGGTGTCTGACTTGGAAGGCACCTTCATGTCGAGGGTGTTGCTGAAGTTGTAGTTGATGAGTCCCGAGCGGTTTTGCGACGGGGTGCCGTAGAGGGTGTTGATGAACATGTTATAAACCTGGGTCTCGCCGTTGGCGTCGGTGTATTGGTTATAGACGTGCCATTTCGGGTCGCTGAAGTCGGGCCGGTAGGAGATGCCGATGGTGGGGGTGAACACATGTCGGATGGCGCGGATGGGGCCTTTGCGGAAGTTGACCATGCCGTAGAGTTTGGTGGTGAGGCTGCTGGAGACGTTGAAGTCGATCAGGTTTCGGAACCCGCGGATGGTGTCGGTCTTGAGGCAGCTGTCGGCTTCGATCCATTGTTTCTCGATGTGGTCGAAATACATGTAGTCGTTGAAGGTGGCCGTGTTGGTCCAGGTGAAGTGCTTGAACAGTTTGATGGGCAGGTTGATGGGGATGGTGTGCTTGATGCCTCTTTGGGTGTAGCCTTCGAGGTTGTGGAACCATGCGGGGATGTCCTGGTACCATCCCGAGGGGAACAGCAGGGTGTCGATGCCCGAGATGTAGTTCTTGGCGTTCATGGTGTAGTTGATGTTCAAGTCCTTGTACCAGTGTTTTTTGCCCGCCTTGCCCACCTTTTGCAGGGGGTAGATGCGGTTGGCGGTGAGGGTCAGTTCGGGGAGCGACACGGTGACTTGTTTGGTGAGGGTGTTTTGGCTGTGGCTGGCGTTGAGGGTGAGGTAGAGTTTGCCGCCGAAGTTGGTTTGGTAGGCGACACTGCTCTTGAAGGTGTTGGAGAGGTACTCGTTGGAGGTGGTGGCGTTGTATTTGTTGAAGTTGGAGCTGATGATGTTGACATCGGCGGAGAACTGGTGGCGGGGATGGGCCTTGGTGTCCTGCTTATGGGTCCATTTCACCTTGAAGTCGGTGCTTTTGTCGTAGTCGGCGGCGCCCTCGGTGCCTATCTTGTTGACGGCGAAGCCCAAGGCGAGCGAGCCGTTGTGCTTGTAGCGTTGGTTGTAGCGGAAGGTGGGCTTGATGGCCCAGCTGCCACGGGTGTAGATGTCACCCAGGATTTGAAGGTCGTAGTGCTCGTTGATGGCCCAGTAGTAGCCGCCGTTTTCCAAGTAAAAGCCGCGGTTGGCCGACTCGCCGTAGGTGGGGACGATGATGCCCGACTTCTGGCCCTTCGAGTTGGGGAACAGCGCGAAAGGCAGTCCGATGGGCAACGGCACGTCCATGATGGTGACGAACACTGGACCGGTCACAATCATGTCGTCGGGGATGACTTTCGCCTTGTTGAAACGGAACTGGTAGTGGGGATGGTCCTTGAGGTTGCAGGTGGTGAAACCGCCCGACTGGATGTTGATGGTGTTGTCCTCCATCCGCTTGATCTTGTCGCCGTGGATGTAGCCTCCGCTCTCCTCGGTCCACACCTTCCGGATGACACCTTTCTTAGTTTGGAAGTTATACGACATCTCCTTGGCCTCGAAACGGGTCTCACCTTGGGTGAAGTTCGGGGTCCCGATGAGTTTTCCCGTGGAGTCGGGGAGCCCCTTGGCAGTCACCACATTGGTTTTTAGGTCGAACTCCAAATAGTTGGCTTCCAAGGTGATGTCCTCGTATTTCACCACGGCATTGCCATAATAGTAAATGATTTTTTCTTTCATGTCCTGCACCACTGAGTCGGTGGCGGTGCGTTCCACCTTTACCTCGAAGGTGCTGTCTTTCTTTGGCACCCTCACGACCCTGCGAGTGGAATCGTGGGTGACCTTGGGGACGGAGTCGTTAGCGATCCTGGCGACGGAGTCGGGAACTACTTTGGGCACGGAGTCAAGGACGACGTTGGGCAGAGTGTCGAGAACGGGCCACACAAGGGTGTCGTTTTCTTGGGCAAACAAGGTGTTTGCGGCCATGCTCAGGCACCACAACATAAAAAATGCTGCCCTTCTGATACAATATTGTCGTGATTTCCGCATTATTCCAAAAAAACGCCTAACTTTGTGCCAAAATTCAAAAAACGGTGCAAATATAAGTTTTTATCGCAATTCAGCCTGTTATGAATCAACGAAACAAATTAAAAATTGGTATTCTCATTCTGGCCTTTCTTTTGCCATGCACGTTAATTGCCCAGCGGGGCGAGAAAATCACGACCGTGGTGATTGACCCGGGACACGGTGGAAAGGACACGGGTGCCTTGGGTTCCATCAGCAAGGAGAAGGACCTGAACCTCACCGTGGCCTTGCTCACGGGCGACTACATCAAGAAAAACCTGCCTGACGTGAAGGTGATTTACACCCGTGAACGCGATGTGTTTGTCCCTCTCGGCGACCGGGCCGACATCGCCAACCGTCACAACGCCGACGTGTTCATCTCCATCCACTGCAACTCGGCCTCGGGCAAGAACGGGGCTGCCGCGATGGGCGCCGAGACCTTCGTCCTGGGTGAGCATAAAAACGCCGCCAACCTCGAAGTGGCCAAGAAAGAAAACTCCGCCATCCTGTTGGAAGACGATGCCAACGCCCGATACGACAACTTCGACCTTGACAGTCCCGAGGCCTATATCGCCCTTTCGCTGTTCCAAAAGGAATACCTGAACCAAAGCCTCTCCCTGGCGGCCAAGGTGCAGGACCAGTTCACCAACCGCGTGGGTCGAAAGGACCGTGGCGTGCAACAAGCGGGCTTCCTGGTACTTTGGAAAACCGCCATGCCGAGCATCCTCATCGAGTTGGGCTTCATCAGCAATCCCACGGAGGAACGCTTTTTGGCCTCTGAGGATGGGCAGACCTATATGGCCTCGGCCATCTTCAGGGCATTCCGCGACTTCAAGGCGGCCTACGAGGGCGAAAACCGCAACGCCTCTTGTCCCGTCGGCGTCACCGAAGTGGAGCTCACCCCCGTTACAGAACCCGTACAGGCACCGACACAACAACCCGAACAGACGTTGATGCCCCAAACCAATCCTGGCGGGACCCCCACCTCTGCCAACACCTCACCCGTCTCGTTCAAGGTACAGTTCGCCACCCGCGACACCCAAGTGCCTGTCACCGCCAGCGAATTCGCCAAAGTGCCCGAAGTGGATGTGTATTTCTACAACGGCGCCTATCGATACACCTCGGGCGACTTCCCGACGAAACAACAGGCCGTTGACCGCCAAGCTGTTGTGCGCAAACTGGGCTATAGCGACGCCTTTGTGGTGGCTTTCATCAACGGCGAGCGCGCCACCATCAAAGAGGCGGAGAACTATCTCCAAAAGAAATAACGGCCTGATTTACAGGGCGGCGATCATCTCAATCTCCACCAACGCCTGCTTCGGCAACTCCTTTACGGCAAAAGCGGCACGGGCGGGAAAACCACCCTTGAAGTACTTGCCATACACGGCGTTCATGTCGCCAAAATAACTCATGTCGCCCAACAGGCAGGTGCTCTTCACCACATTGTCGAAGGTGCAGCCAGCCTCGTTCAGGATGGCCTCCAAATTCTTCATGCATTGCTCCGTCTGGGCAGTGACACCCTCCGGCATCACCCCCGTCTCAGGGTTGATGGGCAGCTGACCCGAAATGAACAGCATTCCGTTGGCCTCAATGGCTTGACTGTAAGGACCAATGGCTCCGGGAGCCTTGGTTGTAGCGATGACTTTCTTCATGTTGATAAATGTTTGTTCAGTTTCTGCCCGCAAAATTACATTTATTTTCGGAATCTTCGTAACTTTGCAGCGGATAATGCCATCGCCATGAATCTGAGAAGAATATTCAGAATACTCACCAACCGCTACGTGATCGCCACTGTGATCTTCCTGCTGGTCATCATCTTTTTCGACCAGTTCAACCTGAAACACCAGAGAGAGCTGCATCAGGAGCTGAAAGAGCAGGAGGAGGAGATCTCATACCTCCGTCATAACATCGCGCTCTACAGGGACTCGCTCCGGATGGTCACCGAGGACAAGGAAGGCATGGAACGCATTGCCCGTGAGAAATATTTCATGAAACGCGACAACGAAGTCGTGTATCATATCCAATCCACCAAGGAATGACCCTCCGTCCGCGACACATCATCCCTTTGCTGCTCCTTTTGGCGCTTCCGATGCCCCTGCTTCGCGCCCAAGACCCGGCACAACAGCCTAATTTCATCGACCGCTCCATCAACTACCTCACCCAGGTGGTCCAGGACGGCGCCATCCCGCTGGGCCCTGTCAACATCGACCCTTTCAAGACCGTGAGCTATTCGCTGAGCCGTGGCGTGTATCTCGGCCTCGGCATCGAGACCAACGAGCGCTTCTCAAAACGTTTCAAGCTGGATGGCTTTGCCGGCTATTGGTTCCACCTGCGCGACATCGACTACGGAGCGGGGGCCTCGTGGTTCATCGCTCCCGAACACGACATGTCGCTCCGCCTCGACTACCGCTATGTCTCGGAGCCTCTCGGCGAGTTCGGCGGCATGATGGAAGAAGGTGTAGGCATGCTCGACGAAGACAATTTCAAATTCACTTTCTTCGAGAATGTCTATGTGCGGCAACACGGCCTTCGACTCACCTACGCCACCCGTTTCGCCCAGCATTTCAAAGCCTTCGTCACCGTGGGCAACTACCGTCGGCGTTATCTGGAGCAGTTTTGTCTCGACACCCTCGCCCCGGCCCTCCCTGAGGACCGTTTCACCGTGGCCGAGCTGAAACTGCATTTCGCCTACAGCACCTATCCCAACGTATGGCTCGTGTATCAACATGGCTTCCCGGGCATCATGCAAAGTGTGACCGAGTTTGACCGGGTGAAGCTGCAGATAGGCCAGAACTTCTACACGAGGAGCCTCGGGGTCTCTAAGGTGCTGTTTCAGGCCGGCTATGCCTCCGCGGGCTGCCCTGTGATGGAGACCTTCAACATCTTGAGTGCCTATATGCCCGTGGGCCTTTATTCGCCTGGCTGTTTCAACACCATGCGCTTCGACGAGTTCTTTTGCGACCGCTTCGCGGCGGTCTTTTTGTGCCATAACTTCGGTGGGATGCTTTGGCATCCCGAGTCCCGCTGGTTCCAACCCGAGCTGAACCTGGTC
Source organism: uncultured Bacteroidia bacterium (assembly GCA_902783365.1). GTDB lineage: Bacteria > Bacteroidota > Bacteroidia > Bacteroidales > F082 > Limimorpha. The sequence continues at coordinate 8,947 of CACZQL010000060.1, forward strand.
ACCAACATCGGTTGGGGCGACATGCGCCGTGCCGACAACTGTCCCGACAAGAACTTCAAAACCATGGAGCGCGGCTATTTCGAGAGCGGCGTGGTGGTGAAAAACCTCCTCTGCCTCCCCTTGGTCAAAATCGGTATCGGTGCCTTCTACCGCTATGGCCCCTACGCCTACGGCAGCTTCAAGAAAGACATCGCCCTGAAGTACAGCCTGGAGTTTGATTTGTAGGTGAGAGGTGAGAGGTGAAAGGTGAGAGGTGAAAGGTGAGAGGTGGTGCTCACCCGTAGGGTGACAGATGGTTAGAAACGATACGCCCAGGCATAGAATCGCCCGTTAGGGCGAGAGATGGTTAGACGAGGAATAACCCTGCGACGAATCGCCCGTTAGGGCGAGAGATGGTTAGAAAGGTTAGAAACGATAGGCCCCCACGGGGAATCGCCCGGAGGGCGAAAGATGGTTAGGAATGATGGCGAATGATTGGTTTGTTTGAAATATATATATTATAATATTTATATGAACAAAAATATATTTATTATTGCAATATTATTTATTTTTGCGTCTTGTGCGAAACAACCGCAAAAGATGGTGTTGCAGGGATTGGCCCAGGGCTCTTACTATGCCGTCACCTATTATGATTCCTTGGGCCGTAATTTCCAACATGAAATCGACTCGATTTTCCATGCGGTGGATGTTTCGGTGAACCTTTGGGTGGACACCTCCGTGATTTGCAAGGTGAACCGCAATGAACCTGTCGCGCTTGACCAGATCTTCATCGACAATTTCAACCTCGCGCAGGAGGCGGCGCGGCTTTCCGATGGTTATTTCGACCCCACCATTTCGCCCATCGTCGCCGCCTGGGGTTTCAGCAATAAAAAAGGTGACACCATCACGCCCCAACTCATCGACAGTCTCCGAAACCTCGTCGATTACCGTGGGGTTCGTATTGAGGACGGCAAGGTTGTCAAAGATCATCCGTTGATGACCTTGGATTTCAATGCCATTGCCCAGGGCTATACCTCCGACCTCATTGCTTCTTTCCTCGACCATCGTGGCATCCATAACTATCTCGTTGACACCGGGGGCGAAATCATGGCTCGGGGTGGCAAACCCGATGGACAGCCTTGGATCGTGGGCATCGAGAAACCGGCACCGGAATGGGATTCCGAGCAGCAGCTTCAGACCCGCATCGCCTTGCGCGACCAGGGCTTGGTGACTTCGGGCAGCACCCGCAAGTATGTGGAGCGCGATGGCAAACGCTATTCCCATTGCATCGACCCTACCACGGGTTATCCCGTTGATCATCAAGTGCTCAGCGTCACCGTCATGGCCAAAAACTCCGCTTGGGCCGACGCCCTCGCTTCTATCTGCATGGTCATGGGCATGGAGAAATCCCTCCCTTTGATTCAAAGCCTCGACGGCGTGGAAGCCTATTACATCTTCGTCAATTCCGACAATGAACTGGATACTTTTTCTACTGAAGGATTCCCAAAATCAATGTAAACCATGAAACGTCTTCTGTGTTTTGCCTTGTGCTTGTGCTTTGCCCTTACGTCGCTGTGGGCGCAGCAGCCTAAAAGGGTTTTCATTACGTTGGATGTCTCCAAGAGCATGGAGGGCAACAAATACGTGATGGCCAACTATACCGCACAGCTTATCTCCGTGTTCTGCAACGACACCGATGTCGTCACCCTTTATTACCTTAATGTGAAACACGATCTCGGCCAAGGGGAGGGCTATCGGCAACTCCATCAGCGTTTCGACCAGCTTCCCGACAAAAAAAGCACCTACCATGAGGTGGCCGACCTGAAGCAACTCATGGCCGACTATCATCCCGACCCCAAGTTCCAGGACTGGCTCTTCATCATCGGCGACGGCGACTGGGATTGGACGAAAGCCAAAAACGATTATGAGAACACCATCAAGGATTTTGAGCGCTTCGTGAAAACCTATAATATCAACGTGTGCTACCTTCAAACCGGCAATACCCTCAACAAAGACTTCGCATTCACCCAGTTCCTCGATCACCTTGGAGAATCCCGCATAGAGCTCAAACGCTCCGACACCACTGCCACCTCCGTCCTCGGCAACTGCACCTATTTCGCCAACCATATCCTCGGCTTCAGCAACTCACCCATCCGTATCGATCAAACCGACGACCGAAGCGTGGTGTTCCGTTCAGAGTTTCCGCTCCAGCATTTCCTTCTGCTGTATCAGTCGAACAAGGTGGCTGCCAACGACATCCAGATTGAGTCGGTGCGCTGTGGTAGTCAGGAGTTGCCCTCTAAAATCAAAGGCAACCCCACCACCAAACCTCTTGTCAGGCAGGGCCAGTCTTACATGAACGGAGCCGTTTGGGAGGTGAAAGCCGACCAGCCCATCCCCGCCGACCAGGATATCCGGGTTTGTTTCAATAGCTCGGTGGAGAAAGAAGGACTGGTGGTCTATCCCTTTGTGGACGCACAGATTGACTTGCATCCCTGGTCGGTGGCCAACGAGGCATTGCCCGAGTCACGAAGCAACGTGTTCGACCTCTGTTGGAAAGAAAACAAGGTGAAGGTAACCCTCTGCCTCACCGACCGTCACGGTCGCAAGTTTCCGTCCGAACTCATGCGGCGTGTCAACGTACATTACCGGTCAGGCACGGAGACGCTCAACCCTCGTTTCAACGAGGCGGACACCTCTTATAGCATTATCGTCGCCATGCCCGACACCATCGTGTCGTACTATATGACCCTTGAAAGTCCCGGTTATTTCGACTGGATCACTGAGACCCAGACGGTGCGCAAAACCGACCGTTGCCCCATTGAGCCAGTGGCTCCCATCCCGTTGCCGGTGCAGTACTTTGCTCCGGTGACTTTCAGTGACTTGATGGATGGACATCCTTTTGGCGGTAGGGTGGATGACAGCCTTTTCCAGCAGTTGAGCGGCCTCGGTGACTTTGACGTCCAGCGCTTGGAGCGTGGCGACGACCTCTTCGACGAGCCTACCAGCGTCAGCCTCTCGGGGAATAACCTGAGTTTCACGCACCAACCCAAGAGCAGTTGGTGCGAGTGCTCCTATCCCGATACTTTGCGGTTCCAGGTTACGGTGCTCTCAAGCGAGGGTGTCGTGTTGGGCGACAAGCGTTACGAGGGTTTCCATATTCCGGTGGCCGTCCCCGTCGATCACCGTCCATGGCTGGTCCGCTGCCGTAGTCTCCTGTTCATCGCCCTGGGCTTATTGTTGTTCATGCTCTATTTGTGGGCCATGCTCAAGAAACGCCGTTTTGGCAAGTCGGCGCGAATCGTGCCTTCCTATTACAATTACGACGGCGACTTGGTGGAGCAGGGTGGTTCCCGCTTGCGCAAGCGTGGGGTGCTGCCTTGGCTGAAACGTTGGCTGAGTCCCCGCGACGAGCGCGTGGTGCTATATTGGAGCCACCCCAACACAGGCGCGATGCGTTTCCTGGCGGGTGATTCGAACAAGGTGATTCATATTGCCCGTTCCAGCATCAACCCCGATACGATGCATATCCCTGGGAAACAATTGCATAAAGGCAATGACAAATCCGCGTATATCCGTTGGGGTGCCAACGGGAAAATCGATTTTGTGAAACCCAACGGCGAACCCGACGGACGTCTGACGTTTTCGCCGGGCGAGAAGAAAGGAGGCGCAGGCTATCGGGTGATGTTGGTGGTGCTGATGCTTGCCGCCTTGGTGGCGGAGGGTTTCATTATTTTTGCTTTGTAGGGGGGGGGACCTCACCCTCCTTTGCTTTTGGGGACCTCCCCCCCCCTTGCTTTTGGGGGACCTCACCCCCCCTTGCTTTTGGGGGACCTCACCCCCCTGCCCCCCTCTCCTCGAGGAGAGGGGGGGGAGGCCACCTAAGCTTTTTTCTTAATAAAAATAAGATGGCTATTTAAAATATTATTATTTTTACAGCCAAAATTGCGATTCATGAGTAAACGTCTCGTTTTCCTGCTCTTTTGCCTTACGACCCTCATGCTCTGCGCCCAGCAGCCTAAATGCGTCTATATCACCCTCGACGTGTCGGGAAGCATGAACGGCGACAAATACCTGCTGGCCAACTATACCGCCCAGATGATTGTCACCCTCTGCGACGAGGACGACGACGTGTATATGATTGTCACGGGCGACAAGAAACATCTCAACAAGGAAAAAGACCCCCTGAAACTCCTGCAAGTGCCTATGGACGACATCAACACCTACTTCGACTGCGTCCACAGCGCCAACGACGAGATTGAGGACATCGGGACTTTCAACGAGGTCTATTCCCCCTCGCGCCACAAGCAGGACTGGCTCTTCATCATCGGTGACGGCGACTGGTCCAACACCCACGACATCCAACGGAAATTCAAGAAAATCGTTAACAAAGGCACCCTCAACGTGTGCTACCTCCAAACCGCCCATACCCTCAACGAGGAATACAGCTTCACCCAGTTTGTCAAGGGCCTTGGCGTGGTCGATATTGACAAGTCGAGCCTCGACCCCAAGACCATCATGCAAGGCTGCGACCATTTCACCAAAAAGATCCTCGGATTCAGCGAGGTGTCGCTCAACTTGAAGAAGTCGGGTGCCCAATGCCTGTCGTTCGAGGCCGAGTTGCCTTTGAAGGAGTTCCTCCTTGTGTATCAGAGTGAAGTGGATGCTGCACAGCTGCCTTCCCTCCAAAGGGTTACCGCCGAAGGCCGTAGCCTCACCAGTACCCTCAAAGGCACTCCCACCACCTTTCCCTGCATTCAAGAGACGCCCGCGACACTGCTGAGCGGCCACGTGTGGCGCGTCACCTCCAACGGCCCCGTCGCCCCAGGCACCATGATAGAGGTGTGCTTCGACAAACCCATCGACCTCGACAAGGTGAGCATCTATCCCCTCGTCGAAAAGGTGGACTTCGGCACCGCCTGCTTCACCCAAGTGGGAAGCCCCCTCAAACAACTCGACAGCAACACCCTTTCGATCTGCCGCGACGAGACTTCCGCCACCGTCCGCATCGAGCTCACCGACGAAGCCAAGGCCAACCTGCCCGAGTCGCTGCTGCAAAAGACTGTGGTCGTCGTCAAGGCCAACAACAAAGACTATCCCGCCACCTACCACGACGGCGGCTTTGAGTGCGACCTTGAGCTTCCTGAAAAAGAAACCCAGTACTACGCCGAATGCGACTGCCCCGGCTACTTCAAGCACATCACCCCCATCATGACCATCGTGAAAGGCGACTGCCCTAAAACCAACGAGATCCCCAAGGTGGAGGTGAAAACCATGCCCGTCTCCGATTTCGGCACCTACAGTTTCGAGAACCTCAAGCGCGAGTCCATCGAAAGCATCATCCACGACCAAAACACCCTGGAGACCCTCGACCCCAACCAGTTCGACATCAGCATCGAGGTGGAAAACGAGTTTCTGTACGACAACCCCTCCATCCGTGTGGAGGGCGACCACGTGGTCATGGAGATCCACCCAAAGGCGGATTGGTGCGAGTGCCTGTTTCCCAACGACTTGAACATCAAGGTGGTCTCCATGCAGAAAGAAGGCACCTATTCGGAAGAAGGCAAGATCTACGGCAAGACCATCCATCCCGTGCATATCACCCTTGAGAAAAACCGCGCTTGGTTGCCCCGCTGCCTCTGGGTGTTGATCACCCTCGCGGCCTTGCTGGTTTTTGGTTTGTATCTGTTGGTGATGATGAAAAAACGCCGGTTCAAGAAAAACGCCCTGATGGCCCCCTTCTACGTGAACCGCAACGAGGACTTGGTGGAGCAGAACGGGCAGATGCTGCGCAAGAAAGGCCTGATTCCCTGGTTCTGCCGCTGGTTCCTTCCTTGGGATGAGAAACGGCATGTGAACATGGACCGTCCCTACTGCTCCGTCACTTTCGTCGCCGCCGACGCCCGCAACGTGGTCAACATCCCCCAATCCAACTTCGACGCGGAGAATATGTCCATCACCGGCTACAACCCCAGAACCGACAGCAAAAACAATCCCTATATCAAATTGGGCAACAACGGGAAAATCCTCTTCAACAAACCCAATGGGGAGCTCGACGGACAGCTGGTATTCAAGGCCGGCACCAAAAACGACGAAGGACTCTACAAGACCCTGCTAGGCATCCTCCTGACCCTCGCTGGCCTGACTTTCGTCATCCTCACCATCCTCATGATCAGGGGCTCACTATAATGCTTACTTCTGTCTTATAAATTTTAAAATTCTATATAAACATGTCATTTAAAACTACACTAATCATCGGTTTGGGCGGCGTTGGCTCCAAAATCGTTACCAGCATTTACAAGAAGTTCGATGCCAGTCATCCTTCCGACATGGACCGGAGGAATGTCATCTGTCTGTGCCTTGACACCGACCAGGGCGACATCAAGAAATACAAGGAGGTGTTGCCTGAGGAGTGGGTGATTCAGACCTCGTCGGACCTGAGCGCCACCGTGAGCGGCTATCTCGACCGCATCGGCAAGAAATGCTCGGTCACCGAATGGTTCGACACCCGAAGCAAGACGGTGCTCAACATGCCGTTGAACAAAGGCGCGGCGCAAATCAGGATGACCTCGCGCCTGGCCTATATGTGCGCCATCGACGAAGGCAAGATGTCCGCCATCGACAAGAGCATCGCCAAGTTGCTGGCCACCGAGCCGGAGCGCAAGAAAGGCAACATCGTCAATGTGCATATCATCTGCAGCCTCGCGGGCGGTACCGGCGCCGGCACCTTCCTGCAAGTGGCCTATTACGTCAAGAACGCCCTGAAGCAGAACAACGTGGGAGCGCCCGAGATCACCGGCTATTTCGTGCTTGCCGACGTGCTGGCCAACTCCGACATCCCGCTCTCCGAGTCGCAGAAACAGAACATCCGCTCCAACACCTACGCCTGCATGAAGGAGCTGGTGGCCTTCCGCAGCTCCGACAAGGGTTTGCTGCCCATCGACTTCGAGTACCGGCTCGACCAGAAGAGCAAGAGCCTTCCCCCCGAGTCGCCATACGACGCCTGTTTCCTCATCGACTACACCGGGGCCAAGGGCGGCAACCTCATGCTGGAGAACCGCTACCGACAACAGGTGGAATCGTTCGTGTATCTCCTGGCCTTCAGCGAGATCGGCGATAACTATAACTCCATGGAACTCAACGACGCCCGCCAGCACGTCGATTCCGACAACGTCAAGAAATACGCCTCCTTCGGCGTCTCCAAGCTCATCTATCCCGTCGATGACCTGTTCGATTATTTCGCCACCCGTCGCGTGTTCGACAACATGCGCGGCACCTGGATCAAGATCGACAAGGACTATGAGGAGCAATACAAGCAATACCGTCACAACATCGACAATGGCATTCCCGCCCAGGAGCCAGACCGGGGCGAGCATTTCATGGACAATGTGGAGTCGATGGCCCGTACTGAAGGCCACACCGGCTTCGAGTTCAGCAGGATTTATCGGGGTGCCTATCTCCTCGACAAAGACATGATGCCCACCAAGTCGAAGGCCCGTGTCTGCCTCGACGCCATCAAGAAACGGGTGAGAAACCAGGTGGAGAAGTCCAAAACGCTCGCCGGCCTCTACGAGGACTGCATCGCCGAGATGGCCAACTTCACCCAGGAGAACGAGCCCACCAACGACCTCAACTGCGTGTCGCGCCGTGAGGCCGGCCTCGAGGAGTTCCGCAAGAAAGCCGTCCAGTTCGTTGACAACAACCAGCGCGCCTCCGTCGAGGAATGCTTCGTCAACGACCAAAACGAGGTCAACTACGTGGCCAGCTCCGCGCCCCACCGTCTCAACACCTACATCCTCGAAAAAGACAAGGAGATGCACCCTCTCACCGTGCGTTACTTCCTCTACGACCTCCGCGCCGAGATCATCAAGGAGCTCGAGAAGAAAGGCGACGGCGCCGCCCGAGGTCTCAAGGGCGCCAACAAGCTGCTTGAAGACAGCATCAACGAATACAAGCTCAGCTACGAGATCGACGACAACAGCCGCGCCAAGAAAGTCACTGCCGTGGAGTATTTCAGGCATCTGATGAAGAAGTCGCGCCTCTTCGCCGGCAACAGCATCAAACGCGCCAAGGAGGAATACGAGACCAAGTCGCTCGAACAGGCCGAAGCCATTCGCACCTTCGCCCAGGACAAGCTCTTCGAGCTCACCCTCGAAGGCCTCCTGTTGCAAGTCAACGTCCTCATCGAGGAGCTGGAGGACTTCTTCAACCGCCTCCCCGACGTGATTGGCAAGCTGAGCGACCGCTGCGACACCCTGCTCCACAAGCACGACAAAATCGATGACCCATCGGTCTCCTACGTGCTGGCCTCCGCCGTCGAGAAGGAGGACATCTACACCCATGTCATCAGCCTCAACGACTCGCCATTCTTCCCCGAGGAGATGTCGGCCTCGCTCTACCGCAGCATGTTCAACCGTGTTGTCTCCCAGCTCCAGGCTACCAAGCACGTGACCTCGCGCACCGCTACCACCAGCGAGAAAGACCAGGCGCTGCTCAACAGCTGCCAGAAGATCATTGACGAATGCGTCACTTACCAGTACCACCTCATCCGCAAGGACAACGACGAGTACGCCCGCAAGAATGTCATCGCCGCCCTCAAGGAAGAGGCCGAGCGGATGCTCGTCGGCAGGGAATGGAGCGACCAGTTCGAATACATGAAGTCGAAGTTCAACGCCTTCCGCGACAAAGCCGAGATCTGGGGCGCCAGCGAGCTCGACAAAGAGACCCGGTTCATCAACGCCTGGGGCTACAACAAACAGCAGTGCTTCACCGACGGCGCCATCACCGAGGCCGAGAAGAACGAGTTGTTGGGCCTGACCTCCGTCGGTACCGACAAGTCGCAACAGGCTACCTGCGTGGCGTCCAACTTCTTCAGCCCCTACGAGATCGTGAGGGTCAACACCGTCACCCTCCTCTCGGTCGAGAAGAACTTCCCAGCCTTTGTCGCCAAAGACAAGACGGAGTTCGCCGCCGAGGCCAACGGCACCTACTATCAGGCCTACAAGGAGGTCATTGACCGTGTGATGGACCGTGACACCAAGACCTGTTCGCCCCACCTTGACAAACGTTGGCATCTGCCCTCCTATATGCCCAACATCGGCTTCTCCATGTTCGAGGAGACCAAGAAGATGTTCCTCGCCATGGCCTACGGCCTCCTGTTCGGCAAGTTCAAGCCGGTCAACAACGGCGGAGCCTATTATTGGAAGCATTTCGGCAAGGTGAGCGGTTTCATAAAGGACCTCAACGGGAGCCCCGTCGCGGTGGGCGCCTCCCTGTCGGCGGCCCTGAACCACCTGTTCATGGAAGGCCTCACCAACAACCCCGAGATGGTCGATGACCTCATGACCTTCACCGAGGAGCAATGGGCCAACGCCCGCGAGCAATGGATGGACATGGATACCGAGGGCGACGAGCTGGAGCTCATGAAGTCCACGGATATCATCAAGACTATCACCGGCTTCCGGTTCGACCTCCCCGTCGGGACCGCCAAACAGCAGCCTTGGTTCGCCTTGCTCAACGTCAAGAAAGACTCCGGGTTGTACAAGTTCATCGAAGAGGAGGACGGCTTGCTGAAAGCCCGCTTCTTCGACGACCTCATGGAGCGGATTATCGGCGTGTTCGGGCGTTCCTATAACACCCAGCAGCTTTGCGAGCAGGTGTTCAAGTCGATGGGTACCACTTTCGAGGACGACACCAAGGCCCGTTTGGAGACCTTCATCGAAGAGAAACGTTTTGAGCCAGGGGATTGACGGCCATGAACGATGTCGCTGTGTTATTGAATCTGACGCCGCGTCTCACCTTCGAGGAGACCGACCCTTTGATGAGCCTGGTCACCAAGGGCGAGGCCCTGCTGTTCTACGACCGGCTCTCGGTGGAGAAGGTGCGGGTGGAGGTGGAGCAGGGACGCGACTTCCTGCGGGAACGTGTCATCAAGCTGCGCAACCTCCTCGAGAGCCGCGCCCTGTCGAAGGACGACGACAACGAACGTATCCGCCTCATCGTCACCCTCGACCTCTGGGGAGGCCTGCTGCAACCCCAGGATGAGCCTGTGACGCTTCCCGCCGCGAAAGCCCTTGAGGTGCAGCGGCAGATCCAGGAGGCCTTCGGAAACCGCAACCCTTTGCTCAAACGGCTCAGCTACTGCTTCATCTTCGTTTATAGCAGCACCCGTGACGAGGAGCTGCCGCGTTTCTTCAGCGATGGCTGCGCCGGCCTCTTCGCCGACGATTTCAGGGGGCAATGCACCTTCTTCGTCATGAAAGCCGACAACACCCCCTTGCGGGTGAAACGCACCGATGAGACCTTCGTCAAATCGCTGGTGCAGCTGCTCAGCACCATGAGTCCCGGGCAGTTCGACAGCCAGGTGCTGTCGCCATACGCCATGCCCGCCAACGTGTTTGTGGCTGGCGACAACGACCGCAGCCATATCGTGACGGCCTCTTTCGGGACCCTCAACGGCATGGTGGGAGCCTGCAAGCCCCTCCTCGCCAGCCAGTCGTGGAGCGATGACCGGGAGGTGAGCTACGACACCTACACCGCCACCGCCGAGTCCTCGACCGAGATTGACTCCTACACCTCCCTGAACAACGAAAACAACGAACAGCGCGAAAAGCTCCACGACCGCTTCTGCGAGACCCGCGAGCTGCCTTTCTTCTTTGGAGCAAGGCCCGGCGACTGGAGCTGGTACGAGCAGGTGCTCAAGGAAGCGTACGAGATGGACCAGTTCGAGCGGCAACACGACCGTCCCCTCCACGAGGAGCCCAAACGCATCACCGAGAAGGAGATGTCGCTCCGTCGGCAGCAATGCACCTACTCCGCCCTCGGCGAACAAAAACGCCTGCTCGAGAAGAAAGAGTTGGCGACGCACAAACCCGAGGAACTCGACACCTATCTGAGGCAACGGCACCAGCTCATTGACGCCTTCCGCGAGAACACCGGGAAACTCCGCAAGGAACTGCTGAAACTGGGCTTCCTGTCGCACTTGCTCTGGATCTCCATCCTCTCCTCCTTGGTGCTCACCTTGTGTTATGCCTTCCATTTCATCATGCCTGACAACACCGACAAGCCCTACTGGATCGTCGCCTGCCTCGTCGCCATCGCCCTGCTGTTTGTGCTGGCCGCGTTGATTGGCGGCGCCTGCGTGAGAGCGAGGGTCAACCGCGTTTATGACCGCATGGACGAGCTCTTTGAAAAGATGAAAACCCAGCAGCAGCGGTATTTGGAAGGCGTGAAGAAAAGCGCCGACTGCCAACGTGAGGCCGACGTGCTGAAACGCAACCTCGACGAGATGAGGGATAAGTTGGAGGAGTTCGACCGCCATAACAAACGGGTGGAGATCTGGATGCACCACTACGAAGGCCTCATCGAGAAACTCAACAACGCCATGGAGACCTTCGACGTACACGCCGACAGCGCCGATGTGCCCGCCCTGAGCAAGTCCTCCACCGTGTTCTACCTTGACGACTTCCCCTGCCTGCCCAACACCGTCAGCGACGCCTTCAAAGGGATGTCAACTCGGTTGACCAACGACAAGACAACCCTCTGTGATGTGACCTGTTTTGTGAATCAGTTCTCCTTTGTGCAACAAAAGCTTTAACCCTTAAAACCCAATGCCATGTTGGAAGTCATAATCGCCCTGTCGCTGCTCGGTTACCTCATTTTTGGGATGCTGCGCGCCAACTCCCAAAAGTCGAAAAAACAAGCCTATCAATGGTGGTATATGCCTTGGCTCTGCTTGTTGTTCGTGGTGCTGGCTTTCGTCAGTTTCCGATGGTTCAACAACAAGGGCTCCCTGCTCTCTTCCTCTGCGTCATACGAGGTAGAAACCCTCTTCTTTTTATGGTGCTATGGTATGTGGCTAGTAGTGCTGCGTCCCGTTCTGAGGCTTTTATCGAAACCTGGACTTCGGTTTTATAGAAAGAATTTTGCTGATAAGGAAGCGCATCCCGAAAAGGCGCTGCCTTTCCCCTATTATCTCAACGAGGCTGGAGAACTCAAGGCCCGGGTGGGCCTGACCTTTTATCGTTGGACCCTGAAGGTGCTGTTGCTGATGGTGGGTCTTGTCTATGCCGTGGCTTTCGTGTTGGTGGGTCTCGCGCACATCCATTTCTTCCCGCTCTCCGTTCTTGGACTGTTGGGACTGCTGCCCATCATTGAGTATTACATCTATCTCAACGCCGATGCCACTACCGAGGAAGAAGCCGTGAAAACCGAGACACAAAAGCCCTCCTCCAGCGATTTCGACATGCTTTGGAGGGCTTACACCGAGACGTTCGATGACTATGCCGTGGCCTGGAAGAAGGCCGGGCTCAAGCCCGAGGAGGTGGAGCGATGGGAAACCGACAACAACAACGAGATGGAGGCCTTGCTGAAAGGCTTCCGCGACAACCAGTCGGATATCATCATCGAGAACTACGACCTGGCCACCGCCTTTGTCAAGCTGGAACCCCTTTTCGATGAGGTGGAGAAAAACGGGAAATACGTCCTGATTGCCCTCGACATTCCCAAATATTTCACCAAGGACCTGAATCGGACCTACGTGGAAGAGATTGCCAAACGCTTGGGTGAGATCCTCAAAAAGAGCTTCTTCGTCTATCAGGAGCGCTTGACCAAGGAGACGCTCAACAACAGTGTCGTCATCGCCTCGCTGCCCACCCTCACCCGGCAGGGCATGAACGAGGAGTGGATGCGCCGCATCGGACTGGTCGCCGTGCTCAACGTGTTCGACAAAGGGGTGTCGAACATGTATGAGTGCCGCAAGTTCTGCTATATCCTCGAGTCGATGAACGAGGATTACCAGGTGGTCTTCGTGACCCCTTACCGCCGCGGCATGGAGCCTTCCATCCGCAACACCTGGATCACGGGTTCCAACGTCATCGAGAAGAAGATGCGGCAGTTCCCCGTGTGCGCGAAACGTTTCTTCATCGGCTATCATTTTGAGGATTTCAGCTATCGCCGCAACTTGGTTTTCAAGTCGTTGCCTCCCGAGCCCATCTATTCGGGCAGCGAGATGTTCTGCCTTGCCTTGAGTTCGTCTCTCGATGGAGTGAGTAAAGCGGTGACGCCCGTGCATAACCTGGAGCTCTCCTACACCAACGCCATCGAAGGCAAGGAGGAGCTTGGCAAGTTCAACGACTTTCTTGTGTCGCGCTATACGGTGTCAAAGAGCGATGTCAGCCAACATGTGAAATGCCATCTGTTGCCCGTGGTGCGAATCGATGAGAAACAGGTGCTTGCCGTGATTTTCGACCAGGAGAACAACGCCCCTGCGGTCTATGCCAAATGGATGCATCTTGGCGGCAAGGAGAACTTCACCATCGTCATTTCGAAGCCTTACCTGTTCCGCGATTACTTCAACGCCAACCACGACTATTTCGTGGCCATGCCTTTCGCCGCCTTGCAGCCCAAGCTCTGCAAGAGCCGTGTCACCTTGGCGATCATCCTCTTCAACATGCTGCATAAAGCCGAGATGGAGGAACGCGAGCTGCGGACGCTGCTGGGCCATTACTACGTCGAGGAGGAGCTGGTGTCGGTGGCGGCCATCATCCGGCAGCTCTTCACCACCTATTTCTCCAACAACCTGGCCGATATGCTGGTGACTACCGAAGTGACCGATTTCGACGGTGAGCGTTACCTCCACAAGACGATTTACTGGCTCGACATCACCGACGATTTCAGCCTGCCTTACCTTGATGTGGTCACTGTGGAGGATGAGTCGGGCAACGTGCTGTTCGACCTCCTGCGTGACCTGATGGACCAGAACTACGCCGTCAACCAGATTCATTCCTTCTCGGGCAAGCCCTACAAGATCCTTGGGTTCAACAAACGCAACAAAACCCTGAACGTCTCGTCGATCAACAACAGCAACGCCGACGTGTGCTTCTACAAGCCCATCCAGACGGTGGGGCTGACGGGCGACAGAAAGGGCATCGAGGGGCTCGACAGTCTTATCAAGTTCAACCATCACGTCACCGGCGAGGAGCTTTCCCTGCGTTTCGAGGGCTTCGAGACGGAGGTCAAGGTGGAGGTCAGGGAGTGGTGTACTTTCCACAAATACAGCGTCATGGGAACGGGCAGCCACCGTCGCGACGCCAGCGATCCCCCCAGAGTCTATCGCAACGGCAAGGTGCTGAAAGTGTCGTTTGGTTTCCTGCGCAAGAAGGAGTATCTGCGCCGCATCGACGACATCCGGAAAGGTTTGCAGCTCCTGCTGTACGAAGCCATGCAGTCGGTGTTTCCCGAGCAGGCGCAATATCTTCTCATCGCCTCGTTGGGCGAGGGCGACCCCGACCTTCCGTGGATCTTCAACCGGTTCGAGTGCGGCGACACTCCAGAGGAAGGCGTGCTATCGTATTATTTCATTGAAGACGCCCATATCGACTTGGGTCTCATCGGGGCTTTGTCGGACAAAGAGAATCTTTGGTATTTGTTCAGATACCTCTATGACTATCTGAACTGGCTCACCGAAGGCACTCCCGTGATGCCGGTCGGCTATGACGCCTACCTGTACCGAAATGAGGCCGACAGGTTTGAGTTCCTGAAATACGGGCGCGACCATCTTCCCGCGTATTTCGACGTGGAGTTGCTCATGAATTTCATTGCCGACTTCTATGAGAAGAACGAGGAGTTGCAGCATGAGGTGGGCACGCGGCAGGGCAAGCAGGAGTTTGTGGGGGTGTGCGACTTTTGCGCGCGTCCCATGAAGAACAGCGAGATGCAGCGGCTCACCGACGGTCGTATGCGTTGCCACGATTGTTCGGAAGGTGCGGTTGACACCATTGAGCAGTTCGGGGAGTTATACAAGGCGGCCAAGGAGATGTTCAAGATTCATCTTGGCATCGACTTCGCTGGCATTCCGCATCAGGGGCGTCTGACCACTGCCGTGGAGCTGCATCGGCTCAACGGCGATCCTTTCGACATTACCAACGGTTACGATGCCCGTAAGGTGTTGGGATTGACGTGTTCCGGAGCTGAGGAGGTGTTTTATGTGGAGGATGGATACAAGCCCGAGAAGACTTTTGGCATCATTGTGCATGAGTTGACCCATGTGTGGCAGAACCACGATGCGGGTTTCCAGAAGCTCAAGGCCGGCAATGCGTTGTGGGTAGAGGGTTTGGCGGTATGGACCGACCTATACCTTTCGGAGAAGTTTGGTATTGATGTCTCGGGCAAGCTTCAGGCGTGGCTTTCGCGCAACGATGACTACGGTCGCGGTTTGAAATTCATCATGGACACATGTCCCTCGAAGCCATACTGGTACATCAAGCTTCATGGTAAGTAAGTTGGCAGTTGGCAGTTGGGAGTTGGCAGTTGGGATAGAAATGAAAAAAACCCTTGCGGTGGCAAGGGTTTTTTATGTACTCCCGCAGGGGGTCGAACCCTGGACACCCTGATTAAGAGTCAGGTGCTCTACCAACTGAGCTACGGAAGCATCGTTTTGCGG
>CACZQL010000061.1 GCA_902783365.1 uncultured Bacteroidia bacterium
ACTTGGCCACGATGTCGGGCAGAGCGTCGTAGTACTTGTTCTGCAGCTCGCGGGTCTGGAAGTAGATATCGGGGTTCTGGGCGGTACCGCGGGTGACGGGGTGCTCAGGGTTGAGGGCGCGCTCGCGATATTCCTTCAAAGCCTTGTAGTTGACCAACTTGCGGAGTTTCTCCATGTCGGCAGCCTCCACTTTCTGGATTTCGTGGGAGGTGCGGAAGCCGTCGAAGAAGTGCACGAACGGCACGCGGCCTTCGATGGCGGCGAGGTGGGCGACAGGAGCCAGGTCCATGATTTCCTGGACACTGCTGGTGGCCAGCATGGCGAAGCCGGTCTGACGGCAGGCCATCACGTCGGCATGGTCGCCGAAGATGGACAATGCCTGGGCGGCCAAAGAACGGGCGGAGACATGGAAGACACCCGGAAGCAACTCACCGGCGATCTTGTACATGTTGGGGATCATCAGCAACAAGCCCTGTGAGGCGGTGTAGGTGGTGGTCAAGGCACCTGCCTGCAACGAGCCGTGGACAGCGCCGGAGGCACCTGCCTCTGACTGCATCTCAACCACTTTGACGGTCTCGCCAAAGATGTTCTTCTGACCTTTAGCAGCCCACTCATCGATATACTCGGCCATCGGCGACGACGGAGTGATAGGATAAATGGCGGCCACTTCACTGAACATGTATGCAACGTGGGCAGCAGCCTGGTTGCCATCGCATGTCAAAAATTTTTTTTCTGCCATTTCTTAATGTTTTGTTTGATTGTGAATTATGTGATTCTGTTCTTTTTCCGAATTCAAGTGCAAAATTATAATTTTTTCTGAATCACCTATTAAAAAAAATACTAATTTTGCGGCCTCAAAACAAGAGACTTAAACAATTCAACAAATAAACATCAAAACAAATCAACAATGAAAAAGTTATTTTTAATGATGGGTCTTGCTTGCCTCTTCATGGTGGCTTGCAACAACGCCCCTAAACAGGAAGTCAAAAACGAAGAACCCCAGCAGCAGGAAGCCACCGCTCCCGCTCAAGAGCATCACTGCCCCTTCTGCGCCCTGAAGGCTGAATACGCCAACTGGGACAACATGGACGATCAAGCCAAGGCCATGCTCAACAAGAAAGCTTACGAGGTTTTCGCCGAAGCCGATGCCAAGTGCCAGGAAATGAAAGCCGAAGGCAAAGAATGCTGCGAGAAGGCCGGTGAAGTCAAAGAAGAGTGCCAACAGCAATGCGAAGAGATGAAAGCCAAGTGCGAAGCCATGAAGGCCGCCTGGGAAGCTTTCGATACCAAGACCCTCGATGAGCAGAAGGATCTCGTCCTCGAGCGCATCGCCGCCATGGGCATGGGCCAAGGCAAATGCGACAAGGAAGGTGAAGGCCAACACTGCGAAGGCGAATCCAAATAATTGTTCCTTTTAGCGACTGAACACACGTCGGGCTGCCTCATCGAGGCAGCCCGACGTTTTTATTTCCATTCAAACGTCTCAACCATCCGGTCGATGTCCTGCCGCAAGTAGTCGATCACCGGCTGCATGGAGTCGTTGTTGGGCACAAAGTTGAAATACAAGGCGCCGCGCACGAAGTTCCGGGTGCTGTCGGTCAGATAAAACTGCAACGGAGTCGCCACCCCTTTTCCCTCCATCTCGATCATCATGCCATAGACCCGGTGCTCGGGAATCACTATCAGGCTGTCGCTCATGCCGTTAGCCTTTTGCAAATGCTTGGTGAGCATGGTATGGACATCCTCCAGATACTCCGAGAGGTTGCCGCGGACGTCCTTGTGCGTCAGGTGGACCGAGGCCTTGAACTTCGGCATCTGCACCGTCACCCAGTTCTTCTCGTGGGGCGACAAGGGGTCGTTGGTGATAAAGGCGTAGGAGGGAGTCTCAAAGGCGTACCTTTGCAGGGTATCGACTTTCACGTAATCCTTGGCGGGCAGGTCGATTCTGAAATAACCCTTGGGTTTTGGGAGGGGACGCTCCTCCTCGCCGCAGGAGACGAAGAGCGCTCCCAGGCATACGAGGGCGGAAAGGATGATGGCTTTTCTCATGCTTCCTCTTTGGTTTTCACTTTGATTTGAATAATTCTTCTCGAATCCGCCGCAGTAATCTCGAACTGGAACTTCTCGATGTTGAACTTGAAGCCCACCTCGGGGATGCGGCCTTCGATTTCCAGGACCAGACCCGCCAGTGTGTCGGCCTCGCCCTGCATGGGCTCAAAGTAGTTCTCGCTCACGTTGAACACCTTGCAGAAGTCAACCAGGCTGGTCTGGGCTTTGAATAAATACGTTCCGTCGTCGAGTTTCGTATAATGCTGCTCTCTTTTCACGTTGTCGAACTCGTCGTTGATCTCGCCCACAATCTCCTCGATGACGTCTTCCATGGTGATCAGGCCGGAGGTGCCGCCGTATTCATCGACCACGATGGCGATGTGGATCTTCTTCTCCCGGAAGTCTTGGAACAAGTCGTTGATCTTTCGGTTTTCGGGCACGAAGAAGGCGGGTCGGAGGAGGTCTTGCCATTCGTAGGATTGCATGTCGAGGTAGGGGAGGAGGTCTTTGACATAGAGGATGCCGATGACTTTGTCGAGGGTCTCCTTGTAAACGGGGATGCGCGAGAAGCCGCTTTTGATGACCGTGGCCAGCATGTCGCGGAAGGGCATGTCACGTTCGATGGCAATCATGTCGATGCGGGGCTTCATCACGTTGCTGACTTCCTTCTCGGTGAAGCTGGCGATGCCTTTCAGCATCTCTTTTTCATCGGATGGGGCGTCGGTGCCGGTGGCGATTTCCACGGCGGTGGAGAGGTCGTCCATCGAAATCTCGCCGCGTTTTTTCTCGAGATGTTTGTCCATGAAGGAGGTGGAGTTGACGAGCAGCTTGCTCAAGGGTCTGAAAATCACCATCAAGACTTGCAGCGACCTGGCCATGAAGCGGGCTATCTTCACAGGGCGCTTGGCGGCGTAAATCTTAGGAGTGATCTCGCCGATGATGAGCACCAGCGAGGTGATGACGATGACCTCCATGATAAAGGCGGCCACGGGGTGGTTCACCATGTCGAACATCTCGCTGACGATGTAGGTGGCCAGCAGGGTGATGCTTACGTTGACGAAGTTGTTGCCGATGAGGATGGTGGCCAGCAGCGGCTTGGGTTGTTCGCGGAGCGACAGCACCAGCTTGCTCTTGGCGTCGGTGCGCGACTCCAAGTCATCGATGTCGGCGGGTTGCAAGGAGAAATAAGCCGTTTCGCTGCTGGAGATCAGCGCGGAGGCCAGAAGGAGCAAACAAAGGATTACGAGGCCGATGACGGCGTTGAGGGTGAATCCGGTGAAAAATGGGGTAAGGAATGCGTTGAGGAGTTGCAGGTAAGGCTCAGGGTCGGGGTCCATTTTAGTTGGGAGTTATCAGTGAACAGTTAACAGTTAATAGTTAATAGTTAATAGTTAAAACGGGAGGTCGTCGGTGGGGAGGGATTGGTCGGCGAAGGGGTCGGTGGCAGCAGCGGGGGCTTGATACACCGGATCTTGGGTGTTGGTGTAGGAGCTTTGTTGGGATTGATAGGGGGAGGTTTGCACGGGGCGGGCAGAGACCAGCTGCATGATCTTATCGACTTGGATTTCGGTCACATAACGGTTGTTGCCTTGGCTGTCGGTGAATTGGCGGGTGCGCAGGCGCCCTTCCACGTACATCAGGTCGCCTTTCGCATAGTTGCGGCGTTTTTCCGCGATGTCGTTGGCCAGGTTGCCAAACGTCACCAGATTGTGCCATTCTGTTTGATCCACCCAGTTGCCGTCGCGGTCGCGATAGCGTTCGGTGGTTGCCATGGTGACGGACATCTTTCTGTTTCCGCTTTCAAATGTGGTAATCTCTGGGTCTTTTCCCAGACGACCAATGAGGATGACTTTGTTTAAGCTTGCCATTTTCTTTAGTTGTTAGTTTGCAGTTTGCAGTTTGCAGTTTGCAGTTTTACTGTTGATTTAAATAGTTTTCAATGAGTTTTGGTACGGGGAATCCCCCAAAATCATTTTCAGGCGCCAAAAGTATATCTTTTGTTTGAATTGGCGACAAAAATCCGTCAATTTTTATTTCAAAAAATTGTGCGATGATGGTTTGATGTGTGAGCTTATGCGTGTATTTATGAGAGATTTGGCCGATTGAAAATTTTTTTTCTGAGGTGAGGGCAAGCAGGGTCGGATGGGAGAGGAGATCCTCAATTTCGATGGGTTGGTCGGTTTCGATGCAGGGGAAGTCGTAGAGGTTTTGCCAGATGTCGTTGGGACCTCGTTTGTGGAGATAGACGTGATGGTCGGAGGATCGCAGCACGAGGTAATGGAAGTGTCGGGTCTTTACCTGGAGGCGTTTTTCTTTCACGGGGCGTTGTGCCACGGTATGGTGGGCCAGGGCGAGGCAGTGGGCCTGGATGGGGCATTGCGGGCAGTCGGGGTTGGAGGGGAGGCAGTGCAGGGCGCCGAATTCCATGAGGGCCTGGTTGTGCCGTCCGGGGTGTTTGCGGTCGAGGAGTTCGTCGGCCAGCGTGGCGAAAAGCTTGACACCTTCTTGTTTATTAATAGGTGTGTCGATGTCGTAGAGCCGCGACAGCACCCGATAGACGTTGCCATCGACCACCGCGTGGGGGAGGTCGAAGGCGATGGACGCGATGGCGGCGGCGGTGTAGTCGCCGATGCCCTTCAGTTGCCTGAGCTGTGCGTAGTCGGCAGGGAAGGCGCCGCCGTGGCGTTCCATCACCTCGCGGGCGCAGGTGTGGAGGTTCCTTGCCCGGGAATAATAGCCCAATCCCTGCCACATCTTCAGCACCTCTTCCTCGGTGGCGCGGGCCAGGTCGGGGAGTTCCGGCCAGCGCGCTATGAAGCGCAGATAATAGTCAAGTCCTTGGTTTACACGGGTTTGCTGAAGGATGATCTCCGAGAGCCAAACATGGTAGGGGGAAGGCTCGCTACGCCAGGGAAGCACCCTTTTATGAGCCTCAAACCATCGTGCAAGTTGGTCCTGTATTTCATTCATTTTTGCTCAAAAGATGTTTATTTATAACCTATTAGAAGAAAAAAATCAAAATTCTATTAGGTAGGAATAAAAAATGTTCGTACCTTTGCCGCAAAATTAGAACAATATCATCAATAATCACATTAAAAACCCTAAAGAAAATGACCAAAGCAGAAATCGTAGTTCAAATTTCAAACGCTACCGGAATCGAAAAAGGTGCTGTACAACAAGTAGTTGAGAGTTTCATGGAAGTTGTCAAGGCTTCTATGGCGAAAGGTGACAACGTATATCTGAGAGGTTTTGGCAGTTTCATCATTAAGACCCGTGCTGAGAAGACTGGTAGAAATATTTCCCAGAATGTAGCCATTACCATCCCCGCCCATAACATTCCGGCTTTCAAGCCTGCGAAGACTTTCATGAACGCAGTTAAGTAAGACTCATAAAATCAATATACTATGCCAAACGGTAAAAAACACAAGAGACATAAGATGTCAACGCACAAGCGCAAAAAACGCTTGAGAAAGGACAGACATAAGAAGAAATAATCTTTCTTCTTCATGAAGTCGTTCCCTTGAAATAACACAGCATTGCATCTATATTTATAATACAATGTTGTGTTATTCTTTTATTAAATCAATGTAAATGTTAACCCAAGAAACACTGAAAATGGCTGAAGAGCAAGAACAAGTCCAAGTCAAGACGGTGGAGCGGGAGCTTGTGGTGAGCGCCCGCGCTTCGGAGGTTGACATCGCTCTGTTGGAGGACAAGATACTTGTCGAACTTCACAAAGAGAAAACCAACAACCAGTTTGCGGTTGGGGATGTTTATCTGGGCCGGGTCAAGAAGATCCTTCCGGGCCTGAACGCCGCGTTTGTCGATGTGGGCTACGAGAAGGAGGCATTTCTGCACTACCTCGACCTTGGCCCCCAGATACGTTCCCTGCTCAAGTTCAAGAACGCACTCACTTCCGGCAAGGAAGGGGAGATGACCATGGACAAGATCAAATTGGAGCCTGACATTGACAAGAGTGGCAAGATAGCCAACGTGCTCAATGTGGGCGACCTCATCCCCGTCCAGATCGCCAAGGAGCCCATCTCCACCAAAGGCCCCCGCATCTCCGCCGAGATTTCCTTTGCCGGACGCTACATCGTCCTTGTGCCTTTCTCCAACCGCATATCGGTATCCCAAAAAATCCGCAGCAGCGAGGAAAGAAGCCGTTTGAAACGGCTGATCCAGAGCATCAGGCCCGCCAACTACGGCATCATCATCCGCACCGTGGCCGAGAACAAGAAGGTGGCCGAACTCGACGCCGACCTCAAGTCGCTCGTGGAGAAGTGGGAACGCTGCATCGCCGAGATGACCAAGATGTCCGCCGCGGGCCGCATGGTCAGCGAACAGGACCAAACCACCGTCATGCTGCGCGATTTATTGAACGAGTCGTTCAACAACATCCATGTGAACGACGAGACACTTTATGAAGACATTCGGAGTTACATCCAAACCATCGCCCCGCAGAAGGCCGAGATTGTCAAGCTCTACAAGGGCAAAGACCCCATCTTCGACAACTTCGGCGTCTCCCGCCAGATCAAAGGCCTCTTCGGGAAAGTGGTCACCATCAGAAACGGTGTTTACCTCATCATTGAACACACCGAGGCCATGCACGTCATCGACGTCAACAGCGGC
Source organism: uncultured Bacteroidia bacterium (assembly GCA_902783365.1). Lineage (GTDB taxonomy): Bacteria > Bacteroidota > Bacteroidia > Bacteroidales > F082 > Limimorpha. The sequence goes on from CACZQL010000061.1 coordinate 6,682, forward strand.
CACCGCGTC
>CACZQL010000062.1 GCA_902783365.1 uncultured Bacteroidia bacterium
CCTGGCAGGCTATCGGCTTGTTGGGGGCGGAGTGTGTCGCGGCACGCACTGAAGCGTGCCGGGCGGCACACGGAGCCTGCAACAAGCGGCAATGGCTTTTCTCATCTTGTCTCCCTGCCAGGGTATGGTGGTTGATGTTTATTGGGCGTTGGCTATTGAGAGAAATGGCGGGACTGGTAGCTCATGGATTTGGAGTCGAAAGCCCCGTCATCTATTACACGGTTGCCATGGCAATTCCCGCGGTAGCCGCTCACCGCAAGGTGAGCCCTCATCCGTGAAATCTGTGAAATCTGTGTGACCTCAAACCATCCGCGTACCACCCTCAAAAACTGAAAACTAACATGAAAAACGATCATTTTTTTTCTTATCTTTGCCGCATAAACCCAAAACTACCATGAAAGGAAAAACCATCAACGGCTACACCCTGCAACACCTGCTTGGCACAGGCGGCATGGCCGAGGTGTGGTACGCCGAGAACAGAATACGAAAAAAAGCCGCGGTGAAGCTCCTGTTGCCGCGCTTCTGCGCCGACGAGAGCATTGTCAGCCGCTTCCAAAACGAAGCCGAGGTGATGGTGGAACTCGAACACCCCAACATCCGCCAGGTCTATGACTATGGCGATGTCGAGGGACGGCCCGCCATCGTCATGGAATACCTCGAAGGCGACGACCTCAAGTCCATGATGAAAAAGGGCTACGCCTTCAGCGACGACGAGCTGCGACGGTGGTGGAACCAGATGGCCGACGCACTCAACTACACCCACCAAATCGGCATCGTCCACCGCGACATCAAACCCTCCAACATCTTCATCGATACCCACGGCAACGTGCGCCTCCTCGATTTCGGCATCGCCAAAAACAACGAGGGCGGCTCCGGCACCCAAACGGGCTCCACCCTCGGCACCCGCATCTATATGAGCCCCGAGCAGGTGAAAGACCCCAAACGCGTCGATTACCGCACTGACCTCTACTCCCTCGCCGTCACCTTCGTCCACCTGCTCACCGGCAAAGCCCCCTACGACAGCACCACCTCTTCCGACTTCGAAATCCAACTCAACATCGTCACCAAACCCCTCGATCTCGACGGCGTGCCCGCTGACTGGCGCGCCTTCTTGGAACCCTACCTCGAGAAAGACCCCGATAAACGCCCCGCCCTGACAGACTTCACCGAAGAAAAACCTTCAGAACCCACCATGGAAGAACCTGTGGGGCCCTCCTCGGAGCAGCCTTCAGAAGAGAATCTGGAGTCTCAGGAAGAGGATTTTGAAACCGATGAAGACGCCACCGCCATGGGTACCTGGGACCCGGTTTTCGGCTTCCGCCAAACCGCTCAGGACGATCACGCCGCTGTGTCGGGAAGTACCCGGAAAACCACCCTGAAACCACCTCAGAGTGTCCTGGAAACCGAAGAGACCGTTGTGGAAGGCGGAAGCGCCCCCAAGGCAACATCTTCTCAACCCAAGGTGAGGCCCCCCTTTAACCCCCAAGACTTACGCATCCAGGTCAACGGGGTCTCCTTCCTTATGAAGGCCGTCCCGGGCGGCACCTTCTGGATGGGAGCGCACGCCAACTACGTCAAGTCAGGGCTTTTCAGCAAAGAACCCGACACGTCCGTCCCCAATTTCGATGCCTCCGCCGAAAGCGACGAAGCCCCCGTCCACCAGGTGACGCTGAGCGGCTTCCATCTCGGCGAGACCCCGGTGACACAAGCCCTTTGGAAGACCGTGATGGGCGACAACCCCAGCGCTTTCACCGGCGACAACAGACCCGTGGAACAAGTAAACTGGGACGAGTGCCGGTCGTTTATCGAGCGACTGAACCAACTGACAGGAAAGAACTTCCGTCTTCCCACCGAGGCGGAATGGGAGTATGCCGCCCGGGGAGGAACCCAAGGCAAGGGATTCGTTTTTTCGGGCAGCGACAACATCGGCAAGGTGGCTTGGTGCCTCAATAACAGCGAAAGCATGACGCATCCGGTGAAAGAGATGCTCCCCAATGAGCTCGGCCTCTACGACATGAGCGGCAACGTGAGGGAATGGTGTCAAGACTGGTACGATGACTACGCTGAAGAGGATCAAGAGGAGGGTCAGTTAGATCCCCAAGGCCCCGAGGATGGACTGTTCAAGGTCGTCCGGGGCGGCGGATGGTATGATGCCCCCACGCGCTGCCGTGTGTCAGCCCGAGAGTGCCTTGCCTCTGATATCAAGTTCAACAAAATGGTGGGATTGCGTCTCGCATTGTGAAAAAAAACTTATATTTGCCCCATCAAATAAAAAAATGAGACATCCATGAAAATAAAGAAATTCTCACAACAAGGGAAACGGGTCAACAATGAGGACAGCCTTGGCGTCAGCGAGGCTCTGCTCACCGTGTGCGACGGCATGGGCGGCCATGTGTCGGGCGAACGCGCCAGCGGCTTCGTGGTGGACGCCCTGATGAAAGCCTTCCCCAAAAAGGCCGCCATCGGCAAGATGGAGATCCAGCAACAGCTGAACCAGATACAGACCGACTTGAACGGCCTCCTCGACAAAGAACCGGAACTGGAGAAGATGGGCACCACCTTCACCGGCGTGTTTGTCACGCCCGACGTGTGGTACGCCGCCCACATCGGCGACAGCCGCATCTATCTGTTCCGTCCCTCCGAGAAGAAACTCTGGCACACCTGGGACCATTCGTTGGTGGGCGAGCTGATGCGTACCCACGAGATCACCCTCGAAGCGGGACGTTTCCACCCCATGTCGAACCGCATCTCCAAAGCCATCATTGCCCAAAAGGACGGCAAACCCGCCAACGCCTCCATCGTGAAGATCGACCAGCTGAAGGCGGGCGACATCTTCATGCTCTGCTCCGACGGCGTGGTGGAGGCCTGGGGCGACCATGAGCTGGTGAGACTGTTTGCCGACCCGAGCCTCGACTTCGACCAGAAATGCGAGAAGCTCCGCCAACAGTGCGAGGCCAAGTCGAAAGACAACAACACGGCCATCATCGCCGAGGTGGAGGCGGGCGACGCCTTCGAGTACGGCACTGACGACGAGCTGGAATGGACCACTTTCGCCGACATCGAGGCCAACTACCAACAATACCTTAAAGACAATCCGGAGGAGGAACCTGCCAAAAAGGAAACTGAAAATCAGGAGATTGCCAAACAACAACCTGAGGACATGGAACCTGTTGCCGGCACCCCCTTTACACCCAAGAAAACCCGGAAGAAACGTCTTTTCCTTTGGATGGGTATCATCCTTGCATTGATTGCGGCCCTCGTGGTCGCCATCCTGCTTTTCTCAGGGAAGTCAAAGGAACCTGAGAAAGCCCCAGTGGAACAAGCCCCTGTGGAACAGGCCCCGGTGGAACAAAATGACAATCCGCCACAGAAAAAAGTGGACACGTTTGCTATAGATCATAATTTGATCAGATTAATTAAAAACAGTTCTGTGAGTCAAGATCCAAGATGATGAATAAAATGAGAAAACTAATCTTACTTTTCGTCTTGCTTCTCGGGATGGGAGCGACCGCATTTGCCTATGACAACACTTACGCCATCATCATCGGGGTGGCTGATTACAAGAACTTTGAGCCCGGCAACGGCGATCTCACTTTCACCGTGAGCGATGCCAGAAGGTTCAGCGACTTCCTGCAGTCGAAACGCGGCGGCTCCGTGCCGGCCTCCAACATCGTCCTGCTCACCGACGCTCAAGCCACCAAGCAAAACATCCTCGACAAAGGCAAGGCGCTGTTTGCCAAGTCAGGAAAGAACGACCGTGTCATCTTCTATTTCTCCGGCCACGGCGGCGAAGGATATTTCCTGCCCTACGACGTCACCACATTTGGTCAGAACCTGCTCTTTTACGACGAGGTGAAATCCATCTTCCGGACCTCGAAGAGCAACACCAAGCTCCTCTTCGCCGATGCCTGCCATTCGGGCAGCATGAAGCCCGACACCAAGAAGGACGTCACCCTCCAAAAAAACCTTGAGAACGGGAAGAAGGCGGCTTCCAACATGAACATCGCGGTGATGCTTTCGTGCCAGCAAGACCAGTACTCACTGGAGATGGGCCGCCTCAGTCAAGGCCTTTTCACCTATTACGTCATGGAGGGCCTTGGCGGTGCCGCCAACCGCGATGGCAACAAGTACATCACCATCCAGGAACTGTTTTACTACGTGTATCATCACGTGGAGGATATGGCCGCTTCCATCGGGGAGAAGCAAACGCCCATGTTGTTCGGGAAATTCAACCTGGCCCTCATTGTGGGAAATCTGTAATCGGAGTTCAATATCATGGAAATAGAAGTCAAAATCGGAAAAGATGTGGAGGGTGAGCATAAGCTGCTTATCCCCGCCACCTGCAAAAAAGTGAGCCGCCGCCATGCCTCCATTTTCTGGAAAGACGGCGAAGTTACCATAGTGGATAATGAGTCCACCAACGGCACCTACGTCAACGGGCGGCGCATCGCCAAGACCAAGCTCAAGGAAGAAGATGTGGTTTGGCTGGGCGGCAAAGGCGACGACCCGGAATGTTACCAGGTGGATGTGAAAAAAGTCATTGAGGACTGCCGTGCCCTGGCGGAGAAGCTCCGCACCGACTACAGCCAGGAGTTCGAGGGGATGAAACAGGCCTACATCGACTACCAACAGGAAGTGTCGGAGGTAAAGAAAAAAGCGACCCAGCAGTCGCAGCTCCCTAAGCTGTTGGCATCGTTGGTGCCGGCGGTGATAGGTTTGATCATCCTGCTGGTGTCGAACGATATGACCCTCAGAATCGTATCCATGTCGGTGGGTTCTGTGCTGAGCGGTATCGTGGGTATCCTGACCATGGGGAAAAGCAGCGCCGTCAATGACAAGATCAGCGAGCAAATCACGGAGTTGCAGATAAAATACCAACCACTATACCGTTGCCCTAAGTGCCATAAAAACCTTCCCTTGACCACCCATTGGAGAAAGTTGGAGGCCGACGGGGAATGCCCGTTCAAATGCGGAGCCAAGTTTGTGAAAGGTGAGAGGTGAAAGGTGAAAGGTGAGAGGTAGCCTGCGGTAGCACCTTTCACCTTTCACCTTAACGAAAGTGTATTTTGCAGCGGCAGACTTCGGTGGGAGTTGGGGTGTCGTGGGTGGTTTTGGCGATTCTGACGCAGTAGGTGAGGGGGTCGGTTTGTTCCCGGTAGAAGTGGAGTCGGTCACCTTGGTGCGCTTCAGCCACGTAGGCGATCTCGAAGCGTTTGATGGGGTGTTCTTTGTGCCAGGGGAGGTCCCATAGGTCGATGACGTGCTCTATGTATTTGACGGAGTTGACGTGTCCGTTGATGTCGATGTCGTGGTAATAGATGTCGAGGGTGCGGACCAGTTCGGCGTCGTTGCCCATCTTCACGCGGTCGCCTTTCTCGATGGGGCAGGGTTTGTCGGTGACGATGAAGTCGTTGATGGCGCCGTTGTCGATGGCGAAGATGTCGGTCATCTGTCGGGTCTCGGTGTCGATCATGGCCCAGACCGAGCGGCCATAGCCATACACTTTGCCTTCGTCGCTGGTGATGGCGAAGTTGCGTTGGGTGAAGTATCGCATGGCTCCTTCGATCCACGTCTCCACGTTGAAGTGCTCCAGCTGTTGGGGGATCTCTTCCATCTCGATGGCCAGTCGCGACAGCACCCAGGCGCGTTGGATGCCCAGCAGGTGTTTCATGCCGAAGCCTCGGCCCGTGGCATGGAAGTCGGCGGCGTTGAGCAGATGGTTGCCCAGGTGGCCCAAACAGAGGTGTCCCGAGAAATCACAGTGGAACGGCTCTGCAATAAATTTGTATTTCCCAATTTTATCCATACGCTCTAAATACTAAATTCTTAATTCTTAATTGAATCGATCGCCACTCACCTTTTTCGTGAACGCCACCGAGTCGCCCCAGGCGTTGTAAAGCACCTTGTGCCCAATGGCGGCCAGGCGGAGGTCGAGGCAACTGTGGCACTCGTCGGGTTTGTCTTTCACGCAGGCTTTGTCGGGATAGATCAGGTAGTTCTCGCGGAACTCGTTGGGGGTGAGGTTGGGCATGATGACGTTGGCGCCGGCGAGGATGGCTTTTTCGCGGCCTTGCGGATCGACGGTTTGGTTGGCGGTGGCGGCCACCATGTTGATTTCGGGCATCATCAGTCGGAGGATGGCGATCATTTTGAGGGTCAGCTCCATTCGTTTCTCGGCGGAGGGGATTTGGTCACGGTATTGCCAGAGTGGCGTGTCGGGGTGGGGAATGAAAGGCCCCATGCCCACCATGGCCACGTCTTTTTGCTTGAAGAAGAGCAGGTCGTCGGCCAAGTCATCGAGGGTTTGGAAGGGGAGGCCCACCATCACGCCCGTGCCTGTCTGGTAGCCGACTTTCAAAAGGTTGTCGATGCATTTTAGGCGTTGCTTGAAGTCGTGCTTTTCGTCATGAGGGTGGATCTTGTAATAGAGTTCCTCGTTGGAGGCCTCGATGCGGAGCAGGTAACGGTGCGCGCCCGCCTCAAACCACCGCCGGTAGGTCTCTTCGGTCTGCTCGCCCAACGAGAGGGTGATGCCAAGGCTTCCATTGTCGATCTTCTTGATTTCCTTTACCAGATGTGTGATTTTATCCACAAAAGCTTGGTCGCTCCGTTCGCCGCTTTGCAGGGCCACCGAGCCGTAGCCCAACTCATGCGCCAGCTTGGCGCATTCGATGACTTCCTCGTCGCTGAGCGTATAGCGTTCCACCTTTAGGTTCTTGCAGCGGACCCCGCAGTAAAGGCAATATTTTGTACAGATGTTGCTGTATTCGATCAGGCCTCTCAGGTGGACATAGTTGTCGAGATGCTCGAGTTTGACCTTCAAGGCGCGGTCGAAGAGCCGTTTCTTGTTGTCGCCTTCAGCAGCCAGCAGCAGTTTGATTTCCTCTTTGGAGAGGTCACTATTCAGTAATATTTTGTCTATAGTCGGCATTAGGATGATATTTTGCGGCAAAATTAGGAATTTCTGAAAAATGTTTTTATTTGCGGTTTGAAAAAACAATTGCAAACAACTTGATGCCGTCAGAACCTGTGCGTCCTGGTTTGTTGTTGAAAGAGGAAATTGAATATCGTGGCGTCACACAGAAACAATTGGCGCAGCAGATGGGGGTCTCATACTCCCTGTTGAATGAGATCCTCAATGGCAAAAGGCCCATTTCTGTAGAATACGCTTTATATCTTGAGGCTGTATTGGGCGTGGATGCGCAATTGTGGATCCAAATGCAAACAGATTATAACCTTGAGGTTTCCAGAAGTGATGAAACCATTTTTATTTTATCTTTTTCAATCGAGCAACAAACTCATCAATGAGTATGTGATTGACTTTCGGGAAATCAATGCTGTCTAATTCCTTGAAATGCTTGTCGTTGGTGACGATGTATTCTGCATTGGAGGCAATGGCGCAATCAACAAATTTGTTGTCATCTGGGTCGCTAACAATCAAATTGAATTGGTAGTAAGTATTGATGAAAACGAGATTGTCTAAATTAAGCAGTACAAACATTACGTTCTCAGCAATAGTGGGGGAGATGTTCCTCTGGAGAACCTCCATGTACTCGTCAAGGATCTCGTTTGTGACGCAAAGGTAATATCGTCCTTCTTGAAGGCTTTTCCAGATAATATACTCTTCCTTCTCCCGCGATAACGAGGCAAGCAAACAATTGGTGTCAAGGACGATGTTTTTCATTGCTTGTAGGGGGTCCTGAAATGACCATTTTTAAATTCCTCTTGCTTGGCATCGTTCATTTCACCGCTGGCCCAAAGAGCATCCATTTCTTTGTCGATTTGTTCGGCATAATACTTCATTAGTGCCTTCTTGATGCTTTCCAATGCTGATTTGGTCTTGCAAAACGAAAACATTTTGAGCAGATGAAGCTGGGTTGGGTTTAGTGTTTCAGTAGCCATAATAGATCCTTCCTTTTTTTTGCAAAGTTACTTCTTTTTTTTGAAAACTGAGGCAGTAATGAAAAAATTCCTATTTTTGCCGCCGATTTTGAAAACGAGATTTTTTATTTTATGACAAAACCATTGAAAATCGTGGTGCTTGCCAAGCAAGTGCCCGATACGAGAAATGTGGGTAAGGACGCCATGACGCCCGAAGGAACCGTCAACCGCGCCGCCCTGCCCGCCATTTTCAATCCCGAGGACCTGAATGCCCTCGAACAGGCCCTGCGCCTCAAAGAACAAAACCCAGGCAGCACCGTCGGTGTGCTCACCATGGGCCCGCCCCGCGCCGGTGAGATCATCCGCCAAGGCCTCTTCCGCGGCGCCGACACGGGCTGGCTGCTTACTGACAGACTGTTTGCTGGTGCAGATACCCTTGCCACTTCGTATGCCCTCGCCACCGCCATCAAGAAGATTGGCGATGTCGATATCGTGATCGGAGGCCGCCAGGCCATCGACGGCGACACCGCCCAGGTGGGTCCCCAAGTGGCACAGAAACTGGGTCTCAACCAAGTGACCTACGCCGAGGAAATCCTCAAAATAGAGGAACGGAAAGTGGAAAGTGGAAAGTGGGAAACTGTTGCTACTATTAAACGTCATATCGACGGTGGCGTGGAGACTGTGGAAGTGCCGCTGCCCTGCGTGATTACGGTGAATGGCAGCGCGGCTTCTTGCCGTCCCTGCAACGCCAAGTTGGTGATGAAATACAAGTATGCAATGTGCCCTCTCGAGGCGGAGGGGAATGCGGAATGCGGAATGCGGAATGCGGAATTAAGCAAAAGCCGTCCTTATCTGACACTGAACCAATGGAGCGTGGCCGATGTGGATGGTGACCCCAACCAATGCGGCCTCTCGGGCAGTCCCACCAAGGTGAAAAGCGTGCAGAACATCGTGTTCCAGGCCAAGGAGAGCAAGACCCTCACCGCCAGCGACGCCGATGTGGAAGGATTGATTAAAGAATTGTTGGACGAAAAGATTATCGGATAATGAACAACGTATTTGTATATA